>JBJTBB010000512.1:0-5206 GCA_046091125.1 Planctomycetaceae bacterium | reverse complement strand
GATCACGATCTCGTTCAACTCCGACGAGGGACACCAGATGTTCGCGGAACTCGTGCAGGCCCGCTGGAGGGACACGCTGGGGATCGACGTGGCCCTCGAAGCGATGGAGTGGGGATCATTTCTCGACTCCCAGAGTCGACTCGACTACTGGGTGGGCCGTGCGGGCTGGGTGGCCGACTACGTCGACCCCAACACCTTCCTCGACTTGTTCGTGACCGGAGGTTCGAACAACCAGACTGGATTCTCATCCTTCGCGTACGACGAATTGGTGGCCCGCGCGGGACGTTCGGCGGATGCGGATGAACGGAACCGCCTGTTCCACGAGGCCGAGCGAATCCTGATGGACGAACTGCCGGTGATCCCGCTGTTCAACCGGTCGAGTCGCAATCTCGTCGCCCCTTGGGTGAAGGGATTTCCCTCCAACGCGCTCGACTGGCATCCACTCGAGTGCCTCGACGTTGACGCGGCCGCCCGCGACGAGGCCCGTCGACGAGCGCGGGTGGGCGTTCGTCGTGAGCGGCCGTCGGCCATGGCGCAGGGAAATGCATCGTGATCCGATTCCTGTTCCGACGGATCGCGCTCCTCGTCGTCACACTGTGGGCGGTGTTCACGGTGACGTTCCTCTTGATGCGGAGCGTACCGGGAGGCCCCTTCTCGTCCGAGCGGCAGCCTCCACCGGAAATCCGTGAGGCGATCGCCAGAAGGTATCGACTCGACCAGCCATTGGCGGCTCAATACGCGGAGGAACTGACGAGGCTGATCGGCGGCGATCTCGGCATGAGCTTTCGTCTCGCCGACTATACGGTTGCGGAGGTGATCGCCGAGGGATGGCGGGCCACCGCGACGTTGGGTGCCGTCTCTCTGTGCCTCGCGATCGTGATCGGCGGAGCGGCGGGGGTCGTATCGGCGGCCCGTCCCGGCTCGGTTATCGACGTCTTAGTCCGGTCGCTTTCGATGGCCGGGATCGCCCTGCCGAGTTTCGCGCTGGCGGGCCTCGCCGTGCTCGTCTTCGTCTACCGACTGCGTCTGCTTCCGGCCGCCGGATGGGGAACGCTACCGCAACTCGTGCTGCCCGCGGCGTGTCTATCGACGGTCTATGCGGCCGAGATCGCGAGACTCGTGCGATCGGGGCTTCTCGAAGCGCTCGAGAGCGACTGGGTACGGACGGCTCGGGCGACGGGGGCGGGTCGTGGGCGGCTCGTCGTGCGTCATGCACTGCGAGGGGCAATCGGACCGGTCGTGTCGTTCCTCGGGCCCGCCGTGGCGGGCATCCTCACGGGAAGCGTGGTGGTCGAAAAGGTCTTCGCGATTCCCGGCATCGGTTCCCACTTCATCGATGCGGCGACCACCCGCGACTACACGTTGGCCATGGGACTGGTTCTCCTCTACACGCTGCTCCTTGGTTTGTCGGGAATCGTCGTCGACCTGTTGCAGGCGGCGCTCGACCCACGGATCGAACTGGATCGCTGAGCCGGACGGAACACCCGACACAAGAAGCGCCTGCCATGGACACGCCCGGCCGCCTCGCCGTACTCGCGCTCTCGATGCTTGCCATGCTCGCGATCCTGGCACCCTTGCTTCCGCTCGTGCCACCCAGGTCCGTCGATACCTCGCGGGCCCTCGCGCCTCCGATGGCGGGTCCGTTGGTGGAGACCGTGCCGGACCTCGGTGGCGTCGAGCAGGAGGATGCCCATGCCGGAATTAGCCGTGCATTCGGCGACATCGGCCCCGCCGCCCGTTGGCTCGTGCGGTCGCGCGTGGCTCTGTTCGGTTCGACGGCCGTGTCCGGGATGCTCGGCCGTGACGAACTCGGTCGCGATCTCCTTTCGAGGCTCGTGTGGGGGGCTCGCGTATCCCTCGCCGCTGCGATGGTTGCGGCCTTCGTGTCGCTGTCGATCGGCGTCACCTGGGGTGCCGTGGCCGGATGGGCCGGCGGATGGGTGGACGAGGCGCTGATGCGGTTGGTCGATCTGCTGGACTCGATTCCCCTCGTGTTTCTGGTTGTATTCCTGGTGACGGTGCTCGGGGAGGACTCCGTCCGGTTGACACTCGAGCGAGTGGGCATCGGTCGGCTCGCGATCTTCTATATGGTCGTGGCGGCGGTCAGCTGGCTTTCGATGGCCAGGATCATCCGCGGAAGGGTGCGGGAGTTGCGGGGCGCGACCATGATCGAGGCGGCGCGGGCGGCAGGTGCCGGTCCGATCCGAATCCTGCGGGTGCACGTGCTTCCGAATCTCATCGGCACGGTGATCGTCACGCTGTCGCTGACCGTCCCGCGGGTGCTCCTGTTCGAGAGCTTCCTCTCGTTCCTGGGCCTGGGCGTGCAGCCACCGGACGTGTCCTGGGGGCTCCTCGCGAGTTCCGGTTTTCGAGCCCTCGTGCCGTTCGATCCGGCTTGGTGGCTGTTTGTGTTTCCCGCGGGATTGCTCGCCGTCACGCTCCTGGCGATGGGCTTTCTCGGGGACTCGCTGGAGGCGTCACTCGACCCCAGGCGGCGACCACGCGGATGAGGGGCTGGGCTCGGGCTGTTATCCTCCGATGGATTCGGCGAAGCGCCGCTTATTCCCACGTGGAGACCCGAGGATCGTATGGCCCTCAAGACCCGCCCAACAGACGTCCACGTGCATCCGCTCGGCAACGGTCGCGAGACCGTGGAATCGATCGTGGTGGCGTTCACGCTCGCGCTGCTCTTTCGGGCGTTCGAGGCTGAGGCCTTCATCATTCCCACCGGCTCGATGGCACCCACGCTCATGGGACGCCACAAGGACCTCGCCTGCGAGTCGTGCGGTCGGCCCTTCACGGTCGGCGCCAGTTCCGAGGAGGACGAACAGTCACAGTCCTTCCGGGAGGAGCTCACCACCCGGCGGGCGGAGTCGAAGCGGCTCGCGATCGAGGCATCGGACGAATCCCTCACCGTGGCCGAGCGGGAGTGGGCCGAGCGAAAGTTCGCGAGGTTGTCCGGGCCCGGCGGGGAGATCGCGCAGCTGCGCGACCGCCTCGAACGCAAGCTGGTCACCGCAGCAAGGTGTCCCAACTGCGGCTACGTGACCGACCTCGTCGGTGATGGCGACGATCGGTCGACGGAGTATCCGTCGTTCAGCGGGGACCGGATCATCGTGAGCAAGGTGGCCTACGACTTCGGGCATCCACGGCGATGGGACGTGGTCGTGTTCAAGTATCCAGAGGATGCCAAGATCAATTACATCAAGCGTCTCGTGGGGTTACCTGGGGAGACGATCCGTATCGACAACGGCGATCTTTGGGTGTCGCGCGAGGGCGAGGGCGAGCAGATCGCCCGCAAACCCCCCAACAAGCTCGTGGCCATGCTGCAGTTGGTCCACGACTCGGCGTACGAGTCGGAGGTCCTGCGAGCAGCCGACTGGCCGACCTGTTGGAGCGACTGGTCGGCCCCGAATCAGACGGGGGCGCGATGGACCTCGACCGATGGGGGTCGTTCGTTCGACGTGGATGCACTGGAGGGTCGGGCGCATCTCAGATATCGCCACCTTGTCCCGAACGTCGAACAGTGGATTGGCATCGAGGCCGGGAAATCGATGGCAAGCGCGGTGTTCCCGACGCCGATCGACGACTTCCAGTCCTACAACGCCGTCCCGACTCGGCCGCACCGTGTGACCGATCTGGCAATCGAGACCGATGTCTCGCTCGACGGCGGAGCCGGGAGCCTCGCGTTCGATCTGGTGGCCGACACCGCGGTCTATCGCTGCCGAATCAACCTCGCGACCGGCGAGGCCAGACTTGAGATTCCCGGCGGGGACGCTTCCTCGTCGGATGGTGGCGGCCCGAAGGCGATGACGACGGTGCGGGGGACGGGCAGCCTTCGCATTCTCTTTGCCAACGTCGACCGCGAGATCACCCTCCACGTCGACGGGCGGCCCGTGTCGTTCGATGTGGCGACGACATATGTCCGCCGGGAAAACGAACCGATCGATCTTGTTCCGGTCGAGCCCGGTGACCACACGCCGAGCGACCTCTGCCCGGCGGGGATCGAGGTCGCGACGGCTCGGCTGCGGATCGATCGCCTGCGGATCCTGCGGGACATCTATTACGTCGACGCGCCTGAGATGGGGATGCGGTCGTCCGGAGCCGTATCGCTCTCGAAAAATGGCTATCCGCTCTCCGAGGGGCAGTTCCTGATGCTCGGGGACAACTCCTCGGCCAGCAAGGATAGCCGTCTGTGGTCGGAGGGGCACGCCGTCGACCGCGAGTTGGTCATCGGGAAGGCCCTGTTCGTGTTCTGGCCCCATGCAGTCCCGTCGACATGGGGCGTGACGGTGCCCGTGGGACGATCGCAACTGCGATTGCCCTCATGGCCGAACTTCGCGAGGATGCGGGTCGTGCGTTGACGGGCCAAAGCGGCCCGACGCACGGGTTTTGCGCCCGCGCCACGGATGGTCTCGCATGTCACTGCTCTCGGTCGAAGGGCTGGTCAAGGACTACGGCCGCCGCCGCGTGGTGGACGGCGTCGACTTCCACGTGGAGCAGGGGGAGATCGTCGGGCTGCTCGGCCCCAACGGGGCAGGGAAGACGACCAGCTTCCGGATGACCTGCGGGATGGTGATCCCCGACTCGGGCCGCGTGCTCCTCGACGACGCCGAGGTGACCGACTGGCCGATGTTCCGGAGGGCTCACGACGGTGGAATGGGTTACCTCGCTCAGGAGCAGAGCGTCTTTCGCAAGCTGACCGTGGAGCAGAACCTGCTGGCGGTGATGGAACTCATCGGTATGGACCGCGGTACCCGGCGAAAGCGATGCGAGGAACTACTCGAGCAGTTCGACATCGTGAAGATCCGTCGCTCGAAGGCCCACTACATCTCGGGGGGTGAGAAACGGCGGCTCGAGATCGCGCGCTGTCTCGTCACGGAGCCAAGGATCATTCTTCTCGACGAGCCCTTCACGGGTATCGACCCGGTGACGATCCATTCGATCCAGAAGATCATCGTGGCCCTGAGGGACGATGGGATCTCGATCCTGATCACCGACCACCGGGAGCGCGAGACGCTGGCGATCACGGATCGCAGCTACGTGATCCGTGCGGGAAAGGTCCTCTGTCATGGCACCGCCGAAGAGGTTCTCTCGAACCCGGATGCCAAGAAGTACTACTTCGGAGAGAGTCCAGGCGTGGCCGTGGAGGCTGCCTAGCGGCCGGCACGAGGGCGATGGTCTCTCGCAGCCATCGTTCGTGCGG
>JBJTBB010000511.1:0-3357 GCA_046091125.1 Planctomycetaceae bacterium | reverse complement strand
AAGTCCCGCGACGCGCACCATGAAAAACTCGTCGAGGTTGGAACTGAAGATGGCGAGGAACTTCAGTCGCTCCATCAGCGGGTTCTCGGCGTTGTCGGCTTCCTCCAGCACACGAAGGTTGAACTCGAGCCAACTTAATTCACGGTTGACGAAACACTCCGGACCGAACGGGTTTTTCTGATCGACGGAGGTGGTCATGCGGCCAGTTTGTGGAGAGGGTATCGCGACGGCGTCTCCCCGATTCTAATAACGGTCTCCGAGTTTCAGCTTTGCGATGAGTGCTCCGTGACAGTCGATCCGCTGATCGATGCAGGAAATCGAGGCTGGTGCGCCCGTGTGGCCTGCCAACTGGAGGCCTTCGCCCCCAAGCCTGGAAACGTGCACCCGGGTGCCGATTACCCGGACCTTTCCCATGCCGAACTGCTGGCCGCGGCGGAGGCGATCGTGCCGGCGGTGCAGGCAGCCCCGAAGGTGTCGTTGGGCAGGACCATCCTCCAAGCCGTTATCGCCACGCGCCGCGTGACTCGCTCCAACGCGAACCTCGGGATCGTGCTCCTCCTTGCTCCACTCGCATCCGTCCCCGACGGAGAGCCTCTGGAGGAAGGCGTCGCCGAGGTCCACTCCACAACCAGCCCCGTCGATGCCGTGGAGGTATTCGAGGCCATTCGCATGGCTCGGCCGGGTGGCATGGGAACATCGGAGCGACACGACCTTTGCGGCCCCGCACCCGTCGACCTGCTCGAGGCCATGCGCGTTGCGGCCGGTCGGGACCGGATCGCCTGGCTCTGGGCAAACGACTTTCGTGGTCTCTTTGAACTGGTCATTCCGTGTCTGGAGAGCGGACTGGGGGCTTCACCCGCCGGGGTGGCCGTCGACCGAGGCATCGTCCGCGCCTTCCTCGAAATCCTCGCACGCTGGCCCGATTCCCACATCGCTCGTCGGCATGGCCACAGCGTGGCCGAAGAGGTCTCGTCGCAGGCGGCGCGCGTTCTCGACTGCGGCGAAGGATGGTGGGAAGCAGCCAGGTCGCTCGACATCGAACTGCGCCGTCACCCGAGACGCAATCCGGGCACGACCGCAGACCTGGTTGCAGCGGGACTCTTCACGATGCTGCGAGGCGGCTGGCGACCACAGACCCTGACCGCGAGTCACGATCGTCATGGAGAGGGTATTGTCTCCTCCATAGACCGGGAGAAGGTTCGATGACCCCTGAACATGAGTCCTCCCCGCTCGCCCGGTGCGAGCGGTACACGGTGCGGATGCGAAAGGCCGTGCACGTTTTCTCCGCCGGCCACTTCATCACGCTGGCCGACGACCTCTGCGAACCGCTCCACGGCCACAACTGGACTGTCGCCACCGAGGTGGAGGGTGAGCCCGATCCGCATGGAATGGTGGTGGACTTCATCCTGCTCCGCGACGAACTCGCGCGGATCGTCGGCAGGCTTGACCATCGAATGCTCATTCCCACCGGCAACCCTCGGCTCATCGTCCAGACCGATGCCGACGAGGTGACCGTCCGTTTCAACTCGTGGCGATGGGTTTTCCCGGCGGCACACTGTCTTCTTCTGCCGATGGTCAACACGACGGCGGAATGCCTCGCACGGTGGATCGGCATGGAATTGATCACTTCTCTCGCCGCCGTGGGCCAGCGCCCTCGCGGCCTCGTCCGCATCGAGGTCGACGAATGCCTCGGTCAAGCCGCGACCTGGGAGCAACTCCTCGGCGACGCTATGACTCGCTGACCTGGAGCTTTGCGGCCGCCTCGAGCGACAAGGCGAACGATCGGCGCCCGACGCGGATCCGCATCAGTCCCGCACCATCCGGATTCCGCTCGACCATCCCTCCCGCACCAAGGGATAAACCGGCCTCGGTCAGACAGCGGAGGAAGTCGGCCGACTGGTCGAGTACTCGCGAGAGCCGGAAGGACTTCCCTCCATCGCAGGCTGAGAGCAGCGGAAGCGAGTCGTCCATGGCCACCTCGAGCGAATGTGCGTCGGCCGGTGGAATCGGATCCCCATGGGGATCCACGTCGGGCCTTCCGAGGTACGCGTCGATCCGGTCTACGAGCATGTCGCTGACCGCATGCTCCATATGCTCGGCCTCGTCATGCACCTCGTCCCAACTGAGGCCGAGGGTCCGCATGAGAAAGAGTTCGATGAGTCGGTGGCGACGGAGTACCCGGAGGGCAAGCACGCGTCCTGAACGCGTCAGCGAAACCCCCTCATAGGGCATGTACGTGGCCAGACCGGCCGCATCGAGCGTTTTGAGCATCGCCGTGACCGTGCCGGGAGAGACGCCGAGTGCCGCGGCGATCTCACCGGTCGTGGCAGCCCGACGCTCTCTGCCCGTCGCGATGTGATAGATCGTCTTGACGTAATTCTCGACGGTCAGACTCGGCATGAGCTCACTCCCGGGTCGACAGCCGAGCCATTTTTGCTCGTTCTTCGGGCACCTCGGCACCGGATTGCCCCGAGTCTACTCACCGCGCATGATGACCGGATGCGGACCGGAACACCCCTCCATCGGCTGAACGAAACCGCGTACGAACTCGTCGAGCGGCTGCTGGCACGCCCCAATTCACTGGGGATCGCCATTTCACGGACCGAAAGCGGGTCGGTCATCGTCGACTGCGGCGTGAACACTCCCGGCGGTAATTCAGCGGGCTTGGAAATGGCCCGAATCGCGATGGCCGGATTCGGCGATGTTTCACTCCTCCCCGCCGGTCAACAATGGAAGGTACCGACGGTGTGCGTCACGAGTGATCACCCGGTCGAAGCGTGCCTTGCGAGTCAATACGCCGGATGGAAGGTCCATGAAGGCAGGTATTTCGCGATGGCCAGCGGGCCGATCCGTGCTGCCATCGGCCGCGAGGAGCTATTCGCACGGCTCGCGGCCTCGGCAGTGGGAGACTGTCGCGAGCGTCCCGTTACGGCCGTAGGCCTGCTTGAAGCAAAAAAACTGCCGGCTGATTCGATCTGTCGAGCACTCGCCGAGAGCGCTCGTGTCGATCCTCGACAGCTCGTATTGCTCGTGGCAAGGACGTCGAGCGCGGCGGGAACGCTCCAGGTGGTCGCACGCTCACTGGAAACGGCGCTCCACAAACTCGACACTCTGGACTTCGACCTCGGACGGATCGTGCGGGGGCATGCAAGCGCTCCCCTGCCGCCTCTTCCTCACCCCCCGGACGACCTGGAGGCGATCGGACGGACCAACGATTCGATCCTCTACGGTGGCGAGGTCGTGCTCGAAGTCGATTCCGACGAGGCCTCGATCGCCGACGTCGGACCGCGGTCCGTGAGCGGAGCCTCTGCGATACATGGCGAGCCTTTTCGGGACATCTTCGAGAAGTCTGGCCGG
>JBJTBB010000510.1:0-6818 GCA_046091125.1 Planctomycetaceae bacterium | reverse complement strand
CCCGTTCGCGATACCGTCCACCGCCGTCGCCGACGAAGAGGAAGTTGGCCTCCGTGTCGTTCGCCACGTAGATGTCGACGAGACCATCGTCGGTGAAGTCGGCGATTGCCACGCCGAGCGCCTTGTTGCCGGGGCCGACGAGTCCCATGTCCGCGGCCACCGCCGTGAAGGTGCCGTCACCGTTGTTGCGAAAGCACTCATCAGGCCAGGGATCGACATCGCGAGGATGGCAGATTCGCGGCTCCCCCCTGGCGTTGAGGCATGCAAGCGGGTTGAGCGGATCGTATCGGAGATAGTTGCAGACGTAGAGATCGAGGTCGCCGTCCCCATCCAGGTCGGCCCAGGCCGCAGAGGTACTCCAACGGCCATCCCGGACCCCCGCCCGATCGGTGACGTCCTCGAACGTCCCGTCCCCAAGGCTAAGATACAGGGCGTTGCCGTCGACGTTCGTGACGTAGAGGTCGTCGAAGCCGTCGTCATCGAAGTCCCCCACGGCCACTCCCTGGCCATAGCCGCGGTCGTCGATTCGCGATCCCGCCGTCGCATCCACGAACCCTTCCTGTCCACGGTTGAGGAAGAGACGGTCGGCGGGACGGTCCGCTCGGGTGGTCGACGGAACGTCGCCACCTTGATTGAGAAATAGATCGATTCGTCCGTCGCCGTCGGCATCCAGCCAGCCAGCACCGCCTCCCATCGTCTCGACCATCAGGGAGCGGCCGGCCTCGCCGTTGATGTAGACATGATCAATTCCCCGGTCGGCCGCCACGTCCATGAATCGGGTGGCGCGTTTGTCGTGGACCCCGCTCCGAACGGTCGGCTTCTGAGGCGGCGCGAGATCGAAGGCGGAGGTCCTCGGTGCCACCGATCTCTGCTCGGGCGACTTGGCGGAGGGACCGCAGGACACGAGCGAGGGCCCCAGCGACAATACGCTGACGGCTACCAAGGCTGATACTCGCCCGCTCACGGTGCCTTCGATGTGACGGACGCTGCCGTCAGTTCGTCTTCGCCTCGCCGCCGCTCTTCGTTGCGAGCGAGTACCGGACAATGTGGTCGATCGCCTCCTGATAGAAGGCGACACTGCCGTCGGCCTGCATCGCATGGGCTCCGCCCGGATGATTGCTGCTCCATCCGCTGCAGCGGCGATCGCCTGCGCCCTGCTGCCACGCGGGATTCTTGTTGTTCATGGGATTCCGGAGGGTGGTGATCGAACCGATGGAGCTGGTCCAGCTTGCGACGTCATTAGGGTTCACGTCGAACGTAGTACCGTTCCCACCCCGCCAGTGCATGTCCTCGATGGCGGCGATCGTCTTCGAAGTGCCGTCGGTGATGTCGCTGAGCATGGTAACGTCGGCGAATTTGAAGACGCCATTGATGTTGACCTGTTCCAGCATAGCCTGCTGATTCACCCACGGTGTGCCCGCGGTTCCTCGGGTAAACCTGTTCGGCGTCTGAGTGTCGGTGAAGTCCGGTACGGCACTGCAATCCTTCCAGCCAGCCCAAACGTGGCCGAGGCTGCCGGAGTAGTCGGTGCCACCGTAGTTCGTGCCTCCACCAGCCCCCTCATTGTCAATAATCGACCCCCGCTGGCGAGGCTGCGGATTCGAAGGGCATATCAGGCTTGGAATCATCGTTTGCGAGACGGCAAGGTTGTTTCCTGCGTTGCTGTTTTGCGAGAAGTCGAACCGGTCGTAAATGTCCTTACGCTCCATGTAGGGGAGTGTCATCACGATCCAGGAGTAGCTACCGTTGTTCGACATTGTCCACTTCGAAACACCGGTGTTCGCGCCGTTTGCCTTCATCGCGTCCTTGTTGAACGGGAACTTGCCGTTGGTGGCACTGATGACATTGTGAATACCAACGCCGAGTTGCTTCAGGTTGTTCGTACAGGCGCTTCTGCGAGCCGCTTCGCGGGCCGCCTGCACGGCGGGGAGTAGGAGGGCGACGAGCACCCCGATGATCGCGATCACGACGAGTAGTTCGACCAGCGTGAACCCGCGAGAACCGTGTGAAACCGTGCCTCGATCAGTGTTCATGAGAAGACCTCCCAAAAAATGAGATGAGTAAAATGAATTAGGCTCTCAGCAAACAAGTGGATAAAAGAACAAGCAAATAACGAACAAGCTAAGACGAAAAATTATTGAATCGATGGAAGAATAATGCCGTCCATCATGGAATCGTGATATCGATTGTGTTCGATCCGACCCGAACATCTACCTGCTTGGGACTCGTGGACGACTGCTGGAATTCGCTTGGGAACGGCAGAGTGGTCTCCTTGGGAGGACCGCCGCTGCCGCTGGTGTAGCGGGCCGTATCGTCCTCCGGATTCGAACTGGATAGCTGGTTGAGCACGATCTTATAGCTGCCCGCAACCGCTCCCTTGCGGTTGGCTTGGCCGCTGTAGAGTTCATAGCGACCAGAGGCATCGCAGGTGCCCGAAGCGACCGGACCGGTTGGGTCCGTCGGCATGAAGGAAACCTGAACGTTCGGTACGGGCTTACCGTCGATCGTAAGTGTTCCCGTGACCGGTTGGAGCGGCGGGCCAGAAGTGCCGCCGCACCCCAGAGCGATGATGGCAAGACCCGCGGCAACGAGGGTTCCGCGACAGACACGGGAAAATTGAGCCGAGTGCCACACGATCAGCGCATCTCCAGAAAGGATCGCAATACCCCCCAAATACATCTATCGGAAGCTGAGGGTAGTGTCAATCAAAACGGTATCGGAAAAAGTGGACTTCTCTCACCAGAAAACCGGTCAGTGCCGTTGAACAGAGCCCCCCAGCGGACTGGGCTTTCTATGCCGGGAGGAGATCCTGCGAAGACTCAAAGGTCTGCCTCGATCCGATCGAGAATCGCTCTCGCGACCTCATTTTCCCCGCAGTCTGCGGCGTAATCGGCGATCCGACGGAGCACATCCGGTGGAGTGGCGGCGGCGTTTGGCTGCTGGAGAATCGTACGGCGGAGGGCCCTTCCTTTATCCGCGATCCGCGAGAGTGCTGACGCCTCCTGGGCATCGCCCTTTTTTCTCAGGGCGGCTGCAAGCAGATGACGACTTGCGAAGTCGAAGGGATCCAGCGCGATCGCCCTGCGGTAGGAAGACTCTGCCAGGTCGATCTCGTCGCGGGCCGCATGCACCCAGCCTTTGAACCTCCAGAAGCGGCCATCGGCCTCGGCGTTCGGTCCGGCCGCCCCCAGAAGCGTCACGGCCTCCTTCACGTTTCCGGCGACCGTGGCCCTTTCCAAAAAGTAGGTCAGAAGCTCGGTATTGTGGGGGAAACGTTCCAGCAACGCCCTGAGTCTGCGTTCGTTTTCGGATTCCGCCGGTGGAAGCTCCGTCACCGAGTCGTCCTCCGCCGGCCCATCGAGCCCGCGGGTGGCGACGTCACCACGCGCCTTGGCCACGAGAAAAGTCTCTTCGTCAGGATGCTGCTTCAGCCAGCGGCCGTTCATTTCGGATGTGTCGGAGAGCGTTATCCACGATGACGCGAGAAGGTACACGTGCGTGTCGGGCAGGTCCGCCCGACATTGAATGGCTCTCCTGGCATCAGCCGCAAGATTGCGGCGATCGAGCAGAACGGCTCGCAGGAAGAGGAGCCTTCGATGAGCCTCCGCCGCGGTCGGCGCCATGGCGATGATTCGTTCGCAGGTCTCGATTGCGGCGATGGGGTCTCTTAGCGGTCCCACGAGGAGATCGACCCGCTTGAGCAGCCCCAGAACTGTCTTGGGGTCACCGTCGGGTAATCGGTCAAGAAGGCTGGCCGCTTCGTCCAGTCGTCCCTGTTCGAGCGAGGCTTGCGCCGCACAGATCCACGCATCGGGATCAAGCGGGCAATCGATCCTCCAGCGAGCGGCGAGGCGTTCCATCCTCGGCCAGTCGGACGCATTGCGGGCCGCCAGGCATGCCTGACGCAACGCGACGAGTCGTGAAGCCCGCAGAGACCGGTAGGCCAACCCACCCATGACGACGCCGAACAGGACCACCGCCGTCGCCACGATCCAAAGGGGTCGTGTGGTCATCGTTCGACGACCGGTGCCGCATCGGTCGGCGAACCGGCCACGACGCGCAATGAGTCGTCGTCCTGGACCTCGAAGACGGCTCGCGCCCGCGGGTCGGCGACGAGGATCCGCCCCTCCCGGATCGCGAGGCCGACGGGGCCAGCGAGGGGCGGACCGGTGATCCATCGCTCCGGATCGGCATTCCGCTTCACACGCCAGATGGCCTTGGCATAGTTGTCGCTGACATACGCCGTGCCCGCCGCGTCAACGACGACGTCATGCGGAAACTCGAACACCCGGGAACGGACCACCGGGTCGATGGCACCGTCGGCGCTGAGCCTGACCAGCGGCGCGTCACCGGAGGCAGCCACCGCCCAAAGTGTGTCGGAGTCATCGTAGAAAAGGCCGCGAGGCGCCACGAGTTCCGCGACCTCCTTGGGCTCACCGCCGTCGGGTTCGAGTCGCCAGATGCGCTGGGTCTCGAGATCTGACACGCACAGCGAGCCGTTCTTGGCGACCGCGATGTCGATCGGTATTCCAATCCTGCCACCCGAAAGCGGCTTTGCGCTTCCGTCGGCACCGATCAGGTAGACCTCGCGGGTCGAGGAATCACCCGCGTAGATTCTGCCGTCGTCCGCCACCGCGACGGTTCGGACTGCATTGAGTGGCGTGCGAAACCGTTTCGAGCCACTGAAGAGTGTCTTCCCTTGTCCCTCGACGAACCGCCAGATGCCAGGCAGCAGCCTATCGGCCACGAGTAGTCCGTCATTCCCCACGGCGACCGACAGTGGATACTCGAGTCGGCTTGGTGCCGGTGCGTCGACGCCATAGGCACTTCGCACCACTACGAGCACACACGCGGTCGCGATCACAACGACCGCACGAAGATCGCTCCGTGTCATGGCTCTCGCACTCCGTCGGATAGCTGGTCGACCCCGTCCCCAACCGCACGAACACGTTCTCGCCCTCGATTCGAGTTTATCCCGCCTCCTGTCCGTTGCAGATGTCGGTAATAGTCGTCGGTCTGGGAACGGGTCTGCCAGGAGTCGAGCCATTGTCTGGCCAGTGGCGAATCAGGCGGTGGATCGTCCGCCGCCGGCGGATAGGACCGCATGCCCCGGAAGGGAAGAGGCTCGACCGTCTGCCCCTCGGCGGTGGCCAGATTGGCATCCTTGTCCCAGCCGATCGAATGCAGGAGAAAGTCACGCTCCCATCCGGGGCGCGGCGGCGGCAACGCTTCGAAGGAAAGCCGCATCGCATCTCCCGCTCCCATGACGACGAGGCGATCGTCGGCGTCAGCGAGCAGCTCCCGCACGTCCCCGTATCGGGTGAATGATCCGAGCATCGGCGGCCATTTCGGCTCAGTCGAGACCTCGTCGTGAAGAAACCGCTCCGGACCATCGGCCAAATCCTGAACGATCCGCGAGTAGCCACGATGGCGAAGTACCGCCGAGGCGAGAGGCACCTCGAGGAGGTCGAAAGCGGCCGGCTGCTCTCCGCGAGTGAAGAAGGCCTCGTCCCAGTGAATCTCCATGGAGGAATCAATCCGCACACGCGGGTCGTCAGGTGGGATGACGTGCGTCAGGTCGATGGCGATCGTCTTCGTCTTCCCTCCTGGAAACCCCATGAATGGAATCGCCGTACGCCAACCGCCGCGTCCGTCAGGCACCGACAACGAGGGCGGAGCGGGAAGCCCCAGCGACGGATCGCGTGACAGGGCGACGTTGAGGCTCACCGTCGTGGGATAGGTCCAGCCGGTGAGGAACAGCATCACCGGAACGGGGGTGGCATCGGACTTCGCGGAAACCGTTGGATCCTTGGTGACGGGTGGGCCGAGATCGATCTCCATCGCGTGCGGTTCCACGAGTCCCTGCCGATACTTCACGTTCCAGGGCCGTGCGAAGCGTCCGTCGGCCGATGCGAGTGCTGCGAGGAGATCGCGGCCACGGCCATCGCGGGCGGCGGCCGGTCGCCGGGCCTCGCGCACGGTGTGCACCCTGAAGGCGGCGATCTCTTCGGGACCGACCTTCTCGTTGCTCCAGATCGTGACCTCCGCGGGATGATCGACGGCGACCAGCCGGACGTGGTCGAAGTAGGCCGCTTCCCAAAGTTCCTCGGTGATCTCCAATTCGTAGCGGCCGTCGACTGTGGCCACCATCGCACCCGGCACCTTGATCCACTCGTGGTCTCGTGCCGGCATGAGCACCCCATCGGCCCGCTGGAGCCCGATCGGCGCGGCCCAGAGAAGATCCGTGATGAACGAAAAGCCGCTTTCACCTCTCGCGTAGAGGTAGGGACACGATCCAAGCAGGATCTGTTGCTCGCAGACGAGGGTGTCGACGGGGGGCCGAATCAGGTTCTGCGGGACGCCATTGATCCATGACACCCGCACGACGTCGGCCGTGGGCCGGTTTCCGAGACCGAAGTGCGTCGAGCGCCTGCGGACCTGCCGCGGCTGGTACGACGAGCTGGCCTTGAGTTCGAGCAGGCTGCCGAGACCATGCGCGTTGACACGACCGCTCGGCGAGAGATCGGCCCCCTTGATCTGCTGAGCCTCGAGGTCGATGGTGATCCAGTGATTCGCGTTTCCACCCCTGTTGTCGAGCATGACCACACGGCTGCCGGCGGTGATCGCCGCGTCGAGGTCTCCATCACCATCGAGGTCAGCCGCATCGAACGAGCTGATGGAGCCCGGCTGTTGTGCGAGCACCTGTACGGGCTTGAATCGCGGAGCCGTGTCCGGTGTCGTGGGAACGGATGATCCTGGAAGTCCACGCAGTACCGCCAACCCGTCATCACCCCAGCAGGCGAGATCGACGTGGCCAT
>JBJTBB010000509.1:0-2777 GCA_046091125.1 Planctomycetaceae bacterium | reverse complement strand
GCGCCCGGGCCAACGCCCGGCTGACCGAGCACCGTCACCGACCCGCTCGTCGGTGGATGCTGCGGTTCAAGACCGGCCAGGAGCCTGAGCACCGTGCTCTTACCGCACCCCGAGGGTCCGAGAAAGGAGGAAATCTCGCCGTGGCCAACGACGTCGGGGATCGTGAAGCTGACGTCGGAAATCGCGACGTATTCCCTCTCCGTGCCCTTGCCGTAAATCTTCGTGACGCTCCGAAACTCGACCGCTGCCGGACGGCCATCCGTGGGGGCGGGCGTGGACGCAGTCGTATCGATCATGCTCCCGCCTCCGTCCGCCCGTCCGAACCGTGAAAGAGCCGTCGGAAGACCCTCGGAAGGAAGCCTTTTCCACCATATCGGTACGGAAAGAGGTCGCACTGCAGCCACCACAGCATCCGGTCGATCGCGTAGGCGACGAGCGGGATCAGGACGAGCACGATCAGGATCGATTCCCTGTCACCCCGCCGCTGTGAGACGTTGATCAGATCGCCAAGCCCACCGGTGTCACCGCCGAGCTTCACGACCTCGGCGAGCATCACGTACCCGAAGGCGATACCGAACAGCAGGCGCAACGAGTTGGCGATCGCGGGGGCGGCCAGTGGGGCGAGGACTTTGAGGATGATTTGCAGCCGTGAGGCTCCGAGCGTGCGGGCCGTATCGACATACCGCTCGGGGACATCCATCACGGCAGCCGCCGTATCACCGACCACGAACGCCACGCTGGCGATGAACAGGAACATCACCTTCTGGAACTCGCCGATTCCAAAGAAGAAGAAGGTGAGCGGAATCAGTGCCGCCACGGGAATATTGCGTCCAAAGATCGTCAGTGGTGCGACGAATGCCCGCACCGCGGGAAAGCAGGCGGCGAGAACGCCCAGCGGTACTCCACTGAGGGCCGCCAGACCGAACCCGAGGGCGACACGGCGCAGCGTCACCAGCGTATTGGCGACGAGTTTCCGCTCACCGAAAGCCTTCGGCACCGCACGCAATGTCTCACCGGGGCTCGGAAGGGTCGCCGGACTGATCAGCCGCGTTTCAGGACCCTTTGCCTCGGATTCCGCACCCAACCGCATCCCGTCGGCAGTGGCCACGAACCATAGCGCCAGCACGCACGCAATCGCCGTGACCCCCCAAAAGAGACCCGATGCCGCGGGGGCCTCCCCCCGAAGCGGCCTTGCCGGAACCGCGGGGGCGGACACCGACGACGCCGAGCGAGCCGGTCCGGTGCTCATTCTTTTTCCGCAGCGTAGACCTTGATCTCCACGCGACGATTGAGCGCGTGGTTGTCAGGATGGTCGTCGTCGGCGGGTCGGTCCCAACCAAGACCGTCGACGGCGAAGCGGTTGTCGTCGAATTTGAACTTGTCGACAAGCGCATTTTTCACGGCACGCGCCCGTTCCAACGAAAGTTCCCGCACCATCGCGGCCGGGACGGCTCCTCGCATCGAGGCGTCCGTATGTCCCTCGACGACGATCCGAGCGTTGCCGAATTGCTTGGCGAGTGCTCCGGCCTCGTCGAGCACGAGATCGACTCTGGGGTCATACGGCTCTTCGACATCCTTTCCATCGATCCGTCGGATCACTTTTCTGCGCAGGTCGGCACTGTTGGGGAAGAAGTGGATGACGATCGTGTTGGTGAGAATCTCCTCGTTCTCGGCACGGATTTGCTGGACCGTCCTCGGAGGCAATGACAAGGCGTATTCGTCCTTTGAATTCGCATACTTGGGCTCGAGGCCGAGTTTCTGGATCACCGAGAAGTCCATCACCTGATCGAACGGCACCGGGTTGCTCGCAATCGCACCGATCCGTCGATAGAGCATGTAGGCCTGCTTCCAGATCCGCTCAAAATTGGCCGGGTTATTACGGTTGAGGAAGAACTGGTAGTTCTCAGCCCAATTCGTCGCGTGGGCGTCACCGAGCATCGACAGGGCGTCGGCGGCTGGAATCGCATAGCCGTCGGCCATCAACTGGGCCACCTCCTGGCGCGCTTTCTCGGACTTGAGTTCATCCATCGCATCGAAGATGCCACGGCTGATCGCTTCGACCTTCTCCGGATGGTCCTTGGCGAAATCGGCTCGAGCAAACCATACGTCGGCGATCAGACGATTGGCCGTTTGAGTGGTGACGAGCATCCGATTGCCCTTGGCTTCAGCCAGGTTGTAGATGTCGGGCGCCCAGGACACGCAGCCTGCGATGCTCTTGTCACGATTGAACGCGGCGGCAGCCTCGAAGGCAGTGGTCACATAGACCATCTCCACGTCGGCCGGCTGCAGGCCTCCGGCCACGAGCATGTTCAGGGCGAAGAATTGGCTCGGTGAGTTCTGAGCCATGACAATCTTCTTGCCGGCGAGGTCCCTGACCGTCTTGATCTCCTCACGGACCACGATGCCGTCGCCACCGTTGGAACAATCCACCTGCTGGTACACTCGTGGCATGATCCTCGAATCCTTGGCGAAGCTGTCGACGAAGAGCGGCAGCATGTCGAGCGTCGCCCAGCCAATGTGCACCTCACCGGCGGCATAGGCATCTCGCATCTGCACCGGATCGTCGATCAACACCAGCTCCACCTTGAAGGGCCTGCCCCCGGGGGCCTGCCACAGCCGCCCCGGCTTGAACCCGTTATTGGCCCGAATGATCGGCGACCAGCCCGCCCAGACATTCAGGGCGAACTTCACCGTGTCGTTCTCGAGCGGCTTGTAGCCGCTCGTTCCCTTCACGGGCGGCAGCTTCTCGGCCGGTTTGAAGGAGTATTCCTTGACCG
>JBJTBB010000508.1:0-11347 GCA_046091125.1 Planctomycetaceae bacterium | reverse complement strand
TGGCGGCGATCAGGACGAGGGAGCGAAGCATCCACGAATGGCTGCTGAGTCGAAGTATCATGTCTCGAGTGTCTCCTGAAGGATGGGGCCCGAAACCTTTGCCCAGGTCAGGCTGGTTTCGGCTTTACGCCGGCCTTGAATTCCTCGAGCGACACCTTTCCATTGCCATCGGTATCGAGCCTTTTGAATCGCTTGTCCGCCAGTTCGAGCGCCTTGTCCTGGAGGCCGTGCTTGAATTCCTCGAGCGACAACTGTCCATCCTTGTTGGTATCACGGCGGGCGAAAATCTTTTCAGGATCCGGAGTCGGCCGATCAGCGGCAATCCCGGTCGTCGTGAGTAACAGCCCGCTGACCGCAACGAGCAGGGGCAGGCCTGACCATTTCATCGTGAACGATTGCATCGGAAAGACTCCTGAAAGGGCCACTCGGGCCAGGCGACCATATCGAGGGATGACGACATCGTTGAGCACGGCGGAAACGTCCGCCGTCAGACGGACTGAATCCGCCATGCCTTCAACGTTGCCGCGGCGGCTGCGTTGCTCCACTTTCCCGATCGTACACGGACAGGAGGGCCTGCGTCCCCTCCGATCCATGCCCTAATTGCTCGAGCCGTTCATAGAGGCGGGCGGCCGTTTCCAGCCCTGGCAGGTCGAGCCCGGCAGCCCGTGCGGCTTCCAGGGCGATTCGCACGTCCTTCACGAGGTGCCGCACCATGAATCCAGGGGCAAAATCGCCGGCGAGGGCCCGGGGTGCGAGGTTGGTGAGGGCCCAACTGCCGGCCGCTCCGCCCGAGATCACGCCCTGAACCGCGACGGGGTCCAGTCCGCCGCAGCGGGCATGGGCGAGGGCCTCGCACCAGGCCACCATGCCGATCGCCACGGCGACCTGGTTGGCCAGTTTGCATCGTTGACCGGACCCGGAATCGCCAAGCAGCGTCACGGAACGCCCCAGTCGATCGAATAGGGGTTTGGCACGTTCGAAGGCATCGGGGGACCCCCCGACCATGATCACGAGAGTGGCCTGGCGGGCGCCGATGTCGCCGCCGGACACGGGGGCATCGAGGCAGGTGACGCCTCGGGCGGCGGCGGCGCGCGCGATCTGTATCGACAGCAGGGGACTGGAGGTTGTCATGTCGATCAGGAGCGAACCCGGCCTGGCGGTAGCCACAAGACCATCCTCACCGAGGTAGACCTCCTCGACGTCCTGCGGCAGCCCAAGCATCGTGATCACGATTTCCGAGGATCGGGCGACATCCGCGACCGAGTCCTGCCAAGTCGCCCCTCTCGCCACCAAGGAGTCAGCTTTTGTCCGGGTGCGGGTGAAAACGTGCAGCGGGTGACCGGCCGCCATCAGATGGCCCGCCATGCTCTGTCCCATGATGCCCGTGCCGATGAAGCCGATCGTCGCGGGGGATGTCTGTTGGCTTTCGGGCATCGAAACAGTTCCTCAAGGCCTGCAAGAGGCCGCAGATTACCCCAATCGCCGGCATTCATCCCATCGGGTTGCGGAGGGACTGTGGTCCCCCGCGGGCCCACTCACGTGGAGTATGGCGAGCGGTCGATTTCGTCCCCGGAGCCGTGGGAGATCCGATCCTTGCCCTCCGCGGGCACGGTTGGATCCCTGATGGCCCGTGAACGGGTCATCGATCCGCAGTCGCGGGCCGCGGCCTCACCGATCGATCGAGCGAGTTTGATTTACAAAGACGAGGAGGATCCATGGCACGGAGGAAGAGCAGCAAGAAAACCCTTGCCCAACAGGTCGTCGGCCTTGCGGCGGTCGGGCTGCCGGCTCCGGCGCGTGACGTCGTCGCCAGCCGTTGGGGATCGCGGCTCGTACTCGTGCTCGTGCCGATCCTCCTGGCATCGGGCGTGCTGTCCATCTATTGGGTGAACGGCGTGCCGCAGGTGTCGATCAACAAGGATCGGGCCGTCGAGGTGGGCAAGGAGGTTCAGCAGGAAGCGTTTCGCGCGGCCGAAAGCCTCCGTGACGGCGTGCAGGATCGCCGCGGTCGCTGGTAGAACGATCGCTTGTCCCGGTTCGGGAGGGCGATCCATATGACGACGGGCATGACGCGCGACCAACTGGAGGGGGTGCTCGGGCCGCGACTGCCCGGCGGCACGGTCCAGCACGTGCTCGACCTCATGTCGGGTCGTCCGCTCGTGGTGCGACTCGTTCCTCCGCGCAGGACCAAGCTCGGAGATTATCGGCCCCCGTCGTCGCGATTTGTCCGTTGGTGGTCACCGGTCGACTCCGTCTCCACGGCTGCAGTTGGGGACGATCCAAGTTGGTGTCATCGGATCACGCTCAACGACGACCTGAATCCCTTTTCCCTGCTTACGACACTCCTGCACGAGATCGCTCATCTGGTGAGCCATGAGCGCCGGATGTCCTCGGGACGAAGGCGTCGGCAACGACCGCACGGTCCGGAGTGGAAAGAGGCCTTCGGCGGCATCCTCGGGCCAGTGGTCGAGCGAGGCGGGTTGCCTCGTGATGTCACCGACGCTCTGTCACGAATGCTCGAAGATCCACCAGCGGCAAGTTGTACGGACCGCCGCCTCACGGCCGTGCTCCGTCGATACGATCCACCGCAGCCCGGTGTCGAGACGCTCGAGAGCCTGCCGGAGGGTGCCTGTTTCAGGCTCACCTGCGGTCGGATGTTCCGTCGGGGCCGCAGGCTGCGGACGACGTTCCTGTGTGTCGAGCTGTCGAGGGGGAGGATCTACCGTGTGCGATCCGACTCGCTCGTGCAGAGGATCGACGGGATACAGCCAGGCCCCGGAAGCATCGTCCATTCGCGGCGATCTTCCGCCCGACGACGTGCGACCGCGTGCGGTGGGTGATGAGAGCGGTCATTCAGCGGGTGCGCGAGGCAAGCGTGTCGATCGCGGATGCCGAAACGGCGAGGATCGGCCGCGGGTTGCTCGTGCTCGTGGGGGTCGAGACCGGTGATACTTCGGCCGACGTCGATTGGCTCGCAGGCAAGGTCGTTCGGATGCGGATCTTCACGGACGACGCCGGTCGCATGAATCTCGATTGCGTCGAGGCCGGGGGCGAGTTGCTCGTTGTGAGCCAGTTCACGCTCCTGGCGGATGCGACGCGGGGCAATCGGCCGAGCTTCGTGGCGGCGGCGCGGCCGGAGGAGGCGATGGTGCTCTACGAGTCATTTCTCCAGGCCGTAGGGCGACTCGCCGGCAGGCCACCGGCCAGGGGCACGTTCGCCGCGGACATGCAGGTGTCGCTCGTGAACGACGGACCGGTCACGGTCATCGTGGATTCCCGCAGACGGTGAGCGCGCGCGATGTCGTGCGCATCCGTCGGCCGATCCTGCCGGCCATTTCTGGCGGACAATTCCAGCTGATACCGTCTACTGGGACGGCCCTTCGGCGGCGGGCATGGCCGCAGGTTCGCCGGCGGCGTATCGCTTCCAATGCCCCTCGATATCGGCGGAGCTTTCGTCCCCTGCATGCAGCACGAATCGATGCCGCAGGCGGATCGCCTCGCCGGCGGCGAGCATGAAGGAGGCATCGGGCAGGTTCTTGTCGAAGGCCTTGCTCGCGAATGGGTTCGCCGTGAAGAGTCCGTATGTCCGCACATGCCAGCGAGTCGGATGCCGGAAACTTGTCGGATGATCGAGCATTGCCACGCCGAAGGTCTCGCTGCCGCTCTTTGCGGGGCCGTGGTAATCAACCCAGCGGGCCGGCTGACTCCAGGCGTCGGCGTTGGTCCTCCCCTCGCTGTTGACCAATCGTCCCCCCTGCTTGCTGTCGACCGCCATCGCGGTCGGCACCCGTATCGACAGCCCCGCATCCTTCCGGTCGCCAACGTCGACGTCGGCTCCCGCGGCCATGAGGTCCTGGTCGATATCGATCAGACGACAGCCGCGATCCTCCCGAAACGTCATCCGCCGCACCTCGATCAGCTTCGGCGAGTCTTTGGCATCGACGATTTCGCAGAGGCTCGTGATCACGCCCGACTCGTCCGTCGCCGTCAGCTCGAGGAACCGACGGTGCCGGATCGCGCCCAGGACCGCCAGCCGCGGATTGTCCCCCTTGTCGCCGATGGTGGCCCTTTCGGTCCAGGTATCGGCGCCGAGGTGCTCGTGACCGAAGATGATCCCGCGCTGGTGGACGTGGTCTCGCTGATTGGCTGGCTCGTCGGCGTCCTGTCGCATCGGGAAGGCGCGGGTCATCTCGACACCACCGGGGCCGTGGACCGGCCAGAGAAACGGTTTGTTGGCCTCATCCACTACGAACGTGGCGAACGGCTGGCCATCGATGGTCTCCGCCGCGCCGTGAGACGTCGTGCGGACATCGAAGCGGGCGGCGAGGCAGGTGGACGCCATGCCAACGGCCGTGAGGACGATGGTGACGAGTCCCCCGATCCGCGAGGGCCGGACCTGGACTGGGAGGATTCCCCCGGGATGAGCAAGCACTGCAGCGCGTGGGGTCGGCATGGCGATCGATCTCCTGGACCGTCGAGGTGGCGGATGCTCTCCCAATGTCGAACGAGCGGCCACCGAGTATAGCCGCCGGCTTGCGTGTGAGACCGCTCAGCGATCAAGGGTTCGTGTCGCACCCGCGTTGCCGATGGAGATGAACGGGGCGAGCTCGTCGAGCGTTCGTCGCCCGATTCCGTCCACGCGCAGGAGATCGTCCGTCCGGCGGTACGGACGCCCCTGGATGATGCGATTGGCGAGCGACTCGCCGACGCCCGGGAGACGCATGAGATCGTCCCGCGACGCGGTGTTGGGATCGAGTCGGAATCCCTCCGGCAGGTCGCCTGCATCGAGGGCGGCCCGCAGTTCGCGCTGCTCCTCACGGTCCAATCGTCGCTCGAGTGGGAGTCGGTCCCAGTTGGTGTGAGCCCAGATTCCGGCACCGCGTTGCGCGGCCTGCAGTTCCAGGTCCTCGAGGAATTCTCGGTAGTCGTCGGCCGATTCGCCTGAGAGCGTGCCGCGGCTGACGCCGAATGCCCTGGCCAATCCTGTCGACACCAGGTGCGCGGCGAGGTCGCGGCCGCGCGAGTCGAAGACGAAGGCGTAGATCCGTTTGAATCGGCCGTCACCACGGCCGTCGGCGAAGCTCGTGTGGATGGTGAAGGGTTCCGACAGGAATTTCCGAGTCTCAGCGGAAGCCATTCGGGCCATCTCCTTGGCGAATTCGATCGATTCGGCGGCCGTGCCGCGGGCCTCTGTGATGCCGAAGGCTCGTCGCTGGCTCCTTAGTCGCCTGGCATCGGTCTCGCTCGCGACGTGTGCCTCTAGACAGTCGGCGCCGTAGAGCCTCAGCGTGTGCTCCTCGCCGGCCTGCGTCCGGATCCGGAAGCTGTCGCCGTCTGCCCAGTCGGTCGGCACGAGTGTGCAGTTGGGGATGGCGACGAGATCGGCGGCACCGGCCGTCGTCGCCAACGACACGATGGCAATCGCCTGGGTGAGGCGAAGCATGCCCAGATCGCACCCGGGCCTCACCGAGGAAACCCTTGGCCTGAACGAGCGGCCGATCATGATCGCGCCGCCGCCCGTTCCAGAAGACCGATCCATTTGCCTACGTAGTGGCCGTGATCGTGGAAGGTGCGGCCGCTGACGAGGTTGCCGTCGACCACGCAGGGCTCGTCCACGAAGATGCCGCCTGCCACCTCGAGATCGAAGCGGCATTTCGGTACGGTCGCCATCCGCCTTCCTTTGACGCAGCCCGCGTAGGCCGGAATCTCCACCCCGTGGCAGACGCTCGCCACCGGCTTGTTCTCGTCAAAAAAATGCCGGGTGATGCGGACGAGATCGGGATCGTAGCGGATGTACTCCGGCGCCCGTCCGCCGCTGAAGAAGATCCCGAGATACTCCTCCTCACGAACCTCGGCGAATGAGAGATCGGCCACGATCTGATAGCCCTCCCACTCGCGTGTGATGGTCCAGCCGGGCCGCACCTCGTGAAGCACCATCTGGTAGGTCCGTCGTTCGGGAGCGATCACGACTGGCTGCATGCCGGCCTCGCGGAGCCGGTAGAGCGGATAGAGCGTATCGACGGTCTCGGTTGCGTCGCCGACGACGATGAGGACGCGGTGCGGGGCTGGCATGGGGTGCTCGCTTGGGCGGTTGATCGGAGGCGTTTGGGCCATCGGGAGGAGTGTAAACAGCCGGCCGCTAAGAGGGTTCAGGCCCGGAAGGAATCCCGTTCGAGCAGCCCTGCGGCCCAGATCGATGCGAGGCAGTAGCCGGCGAAGAACCACAGCCCGGGCCCCGGACGGGCATCTGTCGTGTCGTCGCTGCCGATCGCGAACATGGCGATGAGCACCGACATCACGAAGACATCAGCCATCGACCACTTGCCGACCATGTGAATCGCGCGGACCGCCCGCTCGTGGACGATTCTTCGGGAGCTCGTCGCCGCCAGCACGAGACCGAGCTTCACGATCGGGATGACGATCGAAAACAGGCAGATGACGGCACCGAGCACGCGATGGCCTGTTGAGAACAGACGCAGGATCGCCGAAAGGATTCCGCGGGCGTCGTACTTGAAGATGACCGTTCCGAGCACCGGAACGTCCTTGAAGGACACGAGCGACAAGGCGGTGGCGCAGATGCCGGTGCCGAAGAGCACCGCCGATGCGAGGCACATGTGCCGGATCGCCGAACGTCTGGGGAGCGAGAGCCTCGCCCAGACAAGAAATGGAATCGTGAGGAGGGCGAGGGCGACCGAGGCGGTAATGGCCCGGGCCCCGTGATCCGCCGCGAGGGAGACGGCTGCCGCGTAGTCGGCGTCCACGAGCGACGCGCCGTCGTACCAGCCGAACGTGGCATTTTCTAGCAGCCACTTGCCGGCGTAGGCAGTCTTCTCCTCGGCGGTGCCCAGCCGTGCCGCGTGGATGTTGGCCAGCGATTCAGCCGTGCTTTCGGTCGCGACCCTCCAGCCCAAGAGAATCGCGAGCGGATAGAAAACGAGCGGGACGAGCACTGCCGCCACTCTGGCACCCGCTCCGACACTCATGGTCACCTCACGGAGGTGAAGGCTGATCGGTCAACCGTGGCGTGACGAACACGGTTTCGGTGCCCGATTGATTGGGTCAAGGGTCGCCTCCTCACCGAGGGGCTGTCAATAATTCTGAAAGCGGGCATCGGAAAGCGGGTGTCGCTTGGTCGCCGTCCGCAGTAGACTCCGCCCTCTCTGGAGGCGGCCATGAACGACACTGTGCGACGCGGAGGGTTCGGACGCGGAGCCGCCCTCGTCGCCGCGATTCTGGGCTGGCTCTTCGACGGCTTCGAGATGGGCCTCTTTCCGATCATCGGCGGCCCCGCGATCAAGGACCTTCTGGGGGCGTCGGCCTCGGCGGAACAGGCCAATCAGTGGTTCGGGGCGATCATCGCCGTGTTCCTCGTGGGAGCGGCGACGGGCGGCGTTCTCTTCGGATGGCTCGGCGACCGGATCGGGCGGGTGCGGGCGATGTCATTGAGCATCTTCACGTATGCCATCTTCACCGGACTGTGCGGCCTGGCGACGGAGGCATGGCATGTCGCGGCCCTGCGCTTCGTGGCGTCGCTCGGCATGGGAGGCGAGTGGTCGCTCGGCGTGGCACTGGTCAACGAGATCTGGCCGGGCAAGAGCCGTGCCGTGACTGCAGGCCTCATCGGTGCGGCTGCCAATGTCGGATTCCTGCTCGTGGCACTCCTGAGCCTCGTCCTCGCCGGCTTCATCGAGTGGACCCGTGGAGCGCTCCTGGCAGTCGGGCTGCCGGGGCCCACGGTCGCCTCACTGGTGGCCAACTCCGCCTGGCGACTCCTGATGATCTCGGGCGCACTCCCTGCGCTGCTCATCTTTCTGATTCGCATCTGGGTGCCCGAGTCGGAGAAGTGGCAGGCCGAGAAAGACCGTGGCGCGACGTCGCACTGGGCGAACGTTGACCTCATCGGTGTACTGGTCGGCGCGGTCGCGGCGCTGGTGATCATCTGGGGCTGGTCACCCGCCGGCACCGCCTCCGGGATCCAGTGGCCGGCAGCCACGCTGATCACCGTCATCGGCCTCGCGGTGGCCCTCGCGGGTTATCTCCATCCGGTTCGTCGCTACCTCGCTCGCGCGACGGCGTCCCATTCGCTCGCCAGCACGGACGCCGGCGCGGTGGTGGCACGGATGCTCTTCGGAGCGAGTCTGGCGGGTGTCGCTCTGCTTGGAACCTGGGGGGCCATCCAGTGGATGCCACGGTGGGCGATCGAACTCGGCGGATCGGACCATCCGCAGGCGAAGGAGTACACGCAGATCGCGACGGCACTCGGGGCGACACTCGTGACCTTTCTGACTGCACTTGCGGCCGACTGGCTCGGACGACGGCCCACCTACACGCTCATGTGTCTGGGAACGATCCTTTCGGCGATTGTGCTCTACCAGACGAACACGTCGTTCGGCTGGTGGTTTCTGGGCTGTGCGTTCGTGACCGGGGGCGTCAGTGCGTCGTTCTACGGGTTTTTCCCGCTCTATTTTCCGGAGCTCTTCCCCACGGCGGTGCGGGCGACCGGCCAGGGGTTCGCCTTCAATTTCGGCCGAATCATCGCCGCGATCGGCGGGCTGCAGACCGCCACGCTGATGGGGATCTTCGGAGGCAGTTTCCCGATGGCAGGATCAGTGCTCGCGGCCATCTACCTCGTGGGCGTCGTGTTGATCTGGTTCGGTCCCGAGACGAAGGGGCGGTCGCTGCCGGATTGACGTCGCGGAACAGGCGAATGGGTGACGTGTGTCGATATCGAGCCGAGCCGCGGCAGCGGACCTGATGACGGGGAGCCTTCGCTCGCAGCGCGAGTCGACGGGTGTCCCGCGGATCCCGAGGCGGCAGGCCCTTGCCGTGGCCGGAGGGCTCGCGGCACTCAGTCGTGTCGCCGCGGAGGATAACCGCTGGCGACCCAGCTTCATTCTCTCATCAGCGCTGTATGGAGACTCGTCGCTCCGGGAGATCCTGCCGGAAGTGGCCCGCACCGGATGCGATTCGATCGATCTCTGGCCGAAGCCGCATGGAACACAGCGGGAGGAAGTCGATTCGGTCGGGCCGGATCGCGTGCGGGAATGGCTTCGTGAGCACAGGGTGCGGCTGGGTTCGATCGCCTGCTACAAGCCGGGGCCATTCGCTCTCGCAGGCGAGTTCGACGTCGCGACGAGGCTCGGAGCCGAGCGGGTGGTGCTCGTCACGAGCTGTCCTGGCGACGGATCGCTCACGGGCGACCCGCTCGATCGGGCGATCCGAGGATTCTTCGAGCGGCTCTCCCCGAGCATCGCTGCGGCCGCGAAGGCAGGCGGATTGATCGCGGTCGAGAATCATGCCAACTCCCTGCTGAAGTCTCCCGAAGCGATCCGCCGGTTCGTGTCGCTCATCGACGACGAACGGGTAGGAATCGCGTTAGCCCCACATCATCTGCCGCAGGAACCGACGTTACTCGCCGAGTTGGCGGGGGACATCGGCGGGAGGCTGTTGTTCGTCTATGCCCAACAGCATGGTCGTGGGGCCTGGGAGAAGGTTGCCAAGCAGGAGGAACTCCTGCAGATGCCCGGTCGGGGGCCGCTCGACTTCGGACCACTCATGCGCCAGCTCTCCTCGATGCGATTCTCGGGCCCGATCGAGATCTTCATGCATCCCACGCCGCGGGGCGTGCCGATCCTCGACACGATCGACGCTGTGTCAGCCGAGGTGAACCGATCCCGAAGCTACCTCGAGGGCCTGGTGTGAAGCGTCGCGGCCCCGGAACCGATGCGGGCGACGCATCAGGCCGGTGGCTACCGCGCGGGATACCGGATCACGCGCTCGATGCGGTTTCCCTCGCCCAAGACGGCCCCCTTGGGATTGTGCGAGTCCATCTCGTCCGGAGACATGTGTCAGAAATACAGAATCAGCTGTCGCTGGCCCTCGGCTGTCATCCGTGCGGCCGCGCCATTGATGCCGATGATGCCGCTGCCCGCCTCACCCTTGAAGATGTAGGTCTCGAAGCGGTTGCCATTGTCGACATCGCAGACCAGGACCTTCTCGTTCACCCGCAGACCCGTGGCGTCGAGGAGGTCGGTGTCGATCGTGATCGAGCCCACGTAGTCCGGATCGCACTGGGTCACAGTCGCGCCGTGAATCTTGGCGAACAACACCTCGCGAAGCATCGGCCCCACCATCCCTCTGCAGTATCGGCTCCGCACCGCGCGTCGAGCCTTCCATGAAGAGTACCAACCTTCCGAAAAAGTCCCGCGGCCCACGAGGCGAATCTGGATCGGCCGCTGTTTTCAAGGAGATATCCCCATCGGGGAGCCCTGTCTTCACGGCTCCGCGATCAGGGGGGAACTCCCGATCCCACCTCGCCTGGGGCCTGCTGCTCAAGCCAGGGTAGCAGCCTCTCCAACCACCGTGCGGCGTGCGCTCGCAGCCCCTGGTCGCTGAAGTGAACGCCCCGTCCGCCGCCCTCACGAAGGTTCCCCTTGAGGGCGTCGCTGTCGGGTCCCTCGAGCGCCAGGCCCTCTCTCCAGAGCGAGGCCTGCGCCGATCGAATGTCGTCGCTGCCCTCGTCTCCGGGCACGTGGTAGGTGGCCTGGGCGACAAACCAGGGAACGTCCCAACCGATGTCCCGCCGGGAATCGCCGATCAGGCGTCCGAGGTACTCGCGGTAGAGCAACCCCGGGAGCGTTCGTGAGGTGTCTCGCTGGTTGGCATCGCTCTCACCCTGATGCCATAGGACCGCTCGAAATCCCCGCGGACCCATCGATCGCATCCGTGCCACGAAAGCATCGTATGCCTCCCCCTTGCTCGCCCAGGTGCCATCGGGGAGTCGTTCGACTCGCGACTCGATCGTCGGTGGAGCGGGGAAGGCCACCCCCTTGGGAAGCCATTCCCGTACGCTCGTCGCCCCGATGCCACAGGCGATGAACCCAACCGGAACATCCAGCCGCTCGACGAGGCCGTCGCCGAGTGGTGGCATGAAACTGCCCCCGCCCCCGCTTGCGCCGGGCTGTGGATCGTTCGCGATCCGCCATGTCGACCCGTCGAACGAGGACACTCGACCCGTGCGCGTGACCTGTTTGCGCTCGCCGTGATTCGCGGAGTTCGACTGTCCCGCCACGACGAATACCTCTCCGACGCCGACGTGTGGCACGATTCCGCGGGCGATCTCCCGCTCCTCCTGCATCACCCGCACCTCGAGCACCCACCATCCACCGGCGGGGGCCGTGACGCTGCCCCGTACACGCGACCCCTCGCAGACGCCCTCGATCCTGCTCCATGCGGAATCCTCGTCGCTCCGATGGAGGCGGGCCTCCAGTCGAGCTGTAGGCAACGCGTCGAACGACAGTCGTCCAGTCACCCGTAGCTCGCCGCGGTTCCCCGTCGAGCGTTGCAC
>JBJTBB010000507.1:0-4634 GCA_046091125.1 Planctomycetaceae bacterium | reverse complement strand
CCGGAAGATCCTTCACGCGCAGGGGATACTCCGCGATCCGTATCGTGACCGCCGTCGATGGCACGACGATGTTGACGGCCTTGGGGGCCGATTGCTGCTGCTGTTGTTGTGCTCGCTGATCCCGCTTCTGCTTTTCCGTCTGAGCCAACTGCAGCAGTTTCTGCGCCTCCTGCACCGCCATGTCGGCCACCTTCTTGGCCTCGCCTGCGGTGTTCTTGGCCGCCTGGTCGTTGCCTCCGCTCGCCGCGGACACCGCCGCTGCGGCCTGCTGCGCCGCCTGCTGGACCGTCTGCAGCTTCGCTTGCGTGGCGACGAGGACGGCTGCGAACGCGTCCGCCCGTTCTTTCGCGGTAACCGCAGCCGCAGGATTACGGGCGTAGGTCAGCCCCTGCTGCATCGTCGCAAGATGAAAGGAGTAGGTGCCGGACGGTGCGTTGGCCGCAAGCCTGACCTCGAACTCACCCGCATTGCCCCCACCGATCGCGACCTGCTGCGCGGTCACGTTGGGGGGCAGGCCGATAGGGAAGCCGGTGAGGGCCGCCGTCGCCCCCTCCTTTCTCGTGACCGCGTAGGGGATCTTCACGACGCCGCCCCGCGAGGTTTCCAACGGCGCATTACCCCCGAGCGACACCGCCACCGGAGCAGCCTCGTCGGCAGAGACGCTGACCGCCAAACCTTCCGTGAGTCGGGCCCGGGTGCTCGCCAGCTGGCCGCCAGGCTGCACGAAAGGAAGAGGATCGAGCGACGTTCCCACCCGTGCGATGCGGGTCAGCTCACCAGCGGGTGTGGCGGACCGTCCAACGATGCGAACCATGCCGGTTGCAACAGGAGCCGCCGGGTCGGCCGTCAGCACGATCCGCGTCATGGAGACCCCGGATCCGAGCACCACGTCGCCGGCGGTCACCCCGCCGGGCAATCCCTGGGCCGAAAGCGTGATATCGCCCGCGAACCCATCCCATCGATCCGCGATGACCTCGATCGCAGACCTGCCCCCTTTTCGCATCAGGATCGCACCGGACGTGTCGACGGGCACCGCCACGATCCGAAAGTCCGGCCGGGGTGGGTGGACCGCGAGCCGATAGACCAGTCGTGGATCGTCGTGCTGCTGCGAGTAGCCGTCACGAAGCAGCAGACGATAGGTGCCGTCCGCCGGCGCCTTGAAGCGGTAGGCTGGGTCGAACGAACGCTGGTCGAACTCTCGACCGCCATGCCGCAAAGACGCATCATCCACGGTGGCCACGGTCGCCACCTTTTCAGTTCCATCATCGGCAAGCGTCACCTGCTGGACCACGAGCGTGACGTCCGTCGGGACGCCGAGCCGGTGCGACCAGACCTCGATCCAGTACTCCTCGCCAGCCCGCGCGTCGAATCGATACCAGTCGATGTCCCGTCGCGGATGGAATTGCCCGAACACCTCGGCCGGAAGTGTGAGCGGCTGGGCCGATTGCGGCGTATCGTTGCCGGCGGCCTCCGGAATGGCCGGGCCCCTGGAGGCGGTGACCAGCAGCGGATTCGATGGTCCTCCCGGCCCGCTGACGCGGAACTCGATCCCATCGAGACCGAATTGCCACGGCTCCAGCCGCTCCGAATAGATGAGCCGGTCGGTGATGTCACCAGGCATGGACAGACGGACGTTGAGTTTCTCGAGTGGCCTTCCATCACTCGAAAGACCGCTCGGCTGCCCGCCCGGAAGATTCCATCCGTAGGCCACGGCATCGATGGCAGCTCCAGGCGGCACCACCGGCGGAAACACGAAAGTGAGCCGCGGCGCATCGGAAACGCGGATCTCGTACACGTATTCGACGCCAGTACCGTGGAGGGCATCATCCACGACGAGACGATACTCACCATCGACGGGAAGCACGACATCGAGCCTGGGGTCGCTCGCCCCTGAAGCCCTGGATTCGTCGACCAGTCGGCCAGCGGCGTCAAGGAGTCGCAGAACGAGCGTGGCCCGCGAGTCGATCCGTCGCGCGAGGCCATCGATCGAGAGCTTGTGCCCCCTTCGGCCGGTGAACAGAAAGGTGTCAGGCCCCACGCCCCCTGAGAGCCTTCCATCGGCGACGCCGGGCACCGGTAACTGCGTCTCGGTGGCGTCCGCGAGTGTGAAAGGCTCGACCACGTGGGGAAGCGGATCGACCACGAAGGTCCGAGCATTGGAAAGGCCGTACCGCCCCTGACAGCGGACGCTGTAATGACCAGATGGCACGTTCGCCGCGACGGCGACCACGAACGTGTCGGCGACCGGCTGCGGACCCTGGTCGAACGGACCGGGAGGATCCTGCTTAATTGTGGCCGTGATACCGGGATGGGAAAAGACGAGGCTCGAGACGTCGTCCAGGTCGACGCCCGACACGATCACTTCCACCGTCGTCTGGGGAGCGGCGCCGGCTGGGAAAATGGCGTCCAGTCGTGCGGCCGGCAGTTGCCCAACGGTCGAAACCGCGGACACGGCGAGCGCGGTCCCCAGCCAGACAGGCACGATCTGTCGCACGCGCGCGATCATGGCCACCCCATTCACCAGACGAACTGGAATTCCTTGGTGTTGAGGATCGCCCAGAGCACGTCCTCCCACGCCTGCTGCTTGCTGTCCGCCGACGTCACATGGTCCACGACGGCCTGCCGCTCCTCATCGGTCGGCCGCCGTGCGAATGCCCTCAGATAGAGCGCTTCCACCTGTTCGGAGACATCGAGGGCCTCATCCTTCGCGATCGCGGTCGCGACGCCCGAGGCGCTCTGCAGGCGTCCCTGCACGTCCTGGGAATTGAGCATGTGGAGGGACTGCGCGAGATTGGCTTCCGGGTTTCGCTCGCATTCGCAGGCGCTCGACGCCTCCGGCTTTCCAAAAACCGTCAGGAAGTAATTGTTGAAGCCGTTGTCCGGGAGCTGGACCGCGGTCGTGCCCTTGGGCAATCCGTTGAAGGTGGCCGGGGTGCCGAGGGTCTGGTTGATCGCATCATACAACACCTCCGCCGTGAGTCGTCGCGGCTGGAAGCTCGAATAGTTTTGTCGATCGAGAGAGTTGGCGTCGGTCGGAGTGCTTGCAAGCTGGTAGGTCGACGAGGTGCAGATCGTCCGCACGAGTCCGCGAAGGTCGAAGCCGCTCGTGACGAAGTGTTCGGCAAGGGCGTCGAGCAACTCAGGGTTGGTCGGTGGATTGGTCACCCGCAGATCGTCCTCGGGATCAACGATGCCCCTCCCCAGAAAGTGCTTCCAGTAACGGTTGACCAAGGCCTTGGCGAAGAAAGGATTGGCGGGTTCCGCCATCCAGTCGACGAGCCGCTGGCGGGCGTCGTCCCATGCCGGCACTTCGAGCGGCTCGCCGCCCAACGGCGTCGGAGGCACGGGCTTGCCGGAGCGCAGATTGGTGGCCGTCGGTGACACATCCTTGAGAAAGACCATGTCGGGCTGATTGGGCTGCGGATTCAGAAGGCTGTTCTTCAGCCCCACCTGCGTGAAGAACGCCTCGAAGCCGTAGTAGTCCTGCTGGCTCCATCGCTCGAAGGGATGGTGGTGGCACTTGGCACACCCAAGCCTCATGCCGAGGAAGAGCTGCGCCGTGTCCTCCATCTGCAACGAGGACGAGTTCACCTCGCGGAACCAGGCCACCGGAGGATGCGTGTCGACATCACCGGACGCGGTCAGCACACCGCGCACGAACTGGTCGTAGGGGAGATTGCGCTCGAGCGCGTTTTGGATCCAAGAGTGGAAACGATAGGTGTAGGCCGTGTCGTTGCCATTTCGCCGTTTGTTCCTGAGCACGGCGGCCCATTTCGATGCGAAATACTCGGCATACCCCGGGCTCGCGAGCAGCCGGTCGACGAGGCGATCCCGCTTGTCGGGGCTGCCATCGGCCAGAAACGCCTCGGTGTCGGCCGGCGTCGGCAGCCGTCCGGTGATGTCGATCGTCACCCGCCGGATGAACGTGGCATCGTCACAGGTCGGCGCAGGTGGGATGCCGAGGCGACGGATCCGGTTCTTCACGGCCCTAGCGACGAAGTTTCGTTCCGTCATGTCGTTTCCCACCGGCAGCCCCTGCGGGATGACGGCGCGAAAGACAGTGACCTGTCCCTGGAACCGGATCATCACCGCGGCCTCGCCAGGCGTTCGCCCCACCGTCACGCGGCCCCACGGATCGACCGTTGCAAGCTCAGACTGGTTGGACTCGAACGAGGCGAGTCCCGTCACGTCGCGCGAGCTGCCATCGCTCGAATGCCCGATCACGGTCAGCTGTTGACGGCCACCGAATTGCATGTCACGGACGTCGGGAACGACGGTGATCCGGTCGAGAACCGGATCATCCGCACTGCCCTGCGGCATGCCCTGGCCGATCCAGCGGGACAGCAGGTCGTACTCGTAGGAACCGACGTCCAGGCGTCGGCCTCCTCCATGCGGCAGCTGATTGGTGGGCTTGAGCAGCAGCAGGCTGAACGCCGGATCGGCAGGAAACACCCGACGGGACCTGGACTCATGGACGAGGAAGTCGTAGTCGTCCTCCGGGGAGAAGCCCAGCAGCGACAACCGAAAACCATTCTGACCGTCCGCCTTGCCATGGCAGCCGCCGGCGTTGCATCCCAGACGCGTGAAGATCGGCACGACCTCCGCCGCGAAGTTGACCATGAGTTCCTCGCCGC
>JBJTBB010000506.1:0-8863 GCA_046091125.1 Planctomycetaceae bacterium | reverse complement strand
GCCCAGCGGAGCGAACTCGACCTCCTGGCCGCCCTCAATGCCGAGCATGCCGCCCGCCGCCCAACTCAGTCCGACCTGCGGGCGAGGCTCGAGAGTTTCGAACTAGCCTACCGAATGCAGGCCGCGGCACCGGAGGCGATCGACCTTTCACGTGAGCCGCAGCGAGTGCACGATCTCTATGGCACGGCCGATCCGAAGTGCGGCGTCTTTGGGAAGCAGTGTTTGACCGCCCGCAGGCTGTTGGAGCGGGGTGTACGGTTCGTGCAGATCTTCGCCGGGAAGAACGCGGCTGGCGACGGCGCCGTTGACGATGTTCCGTGGGACGGCCACAACGACATCGAGACCAATCACCGGGAATGCGGCTTGGCCACCGACCGGCCGGCAGCGGCACTGCTCTCGGAGCTCAAGTCGCTCGGAATGCTCGATGACACCCTCGTGATCTGGGGGGGCGAGTTCGGGCGCACGAGCGACTCGCTGGGAGGCACGGGGCGGGATCACAATCCGGGAGGGTTCACGATCTGGATGGCAGGAGGGGGTGTGCGCAAAGGGCATCATTACGGGGCTACCGATGCCTTCGGCTACAAGGCCGTCGAAAACAAGGTCCATGTCAATGACCTCCACGCCACGTTGCTCCATCTGCTGGGCATCGATCATGAGCGGCTCACGTACCGCCACAACGGCCGCCGATTCCGCCTCACCGATGTCGGTGGCAGCGTGATCCGTGACATTCTGTCCTAGGTCATCGCGACGGCGGTGGAGGTCATCTGCTGGAAGCCGGATACGTTCGGTACGAACGAGATGGCTCGCAGGGCCAGGTGACGGCTTCGAACAGAAATTCGCGGCCGTTTCGTCACGGGTGGGCATGGTGCACATTCATGATCTCCGCCCCCTGCCGTGGCGATGACATGCGTCGCGGGCTTGCCTATTCCGGGCACGGGCCTAGCTTTCTTTGCTCGATCTTTTTCTCCAAGGAGGCTCCCATGCGGTTCGGAATGTTTGCTTATGTCATCGGCTCGGGAATCGTTCTGTCGTTCGGTTCCGAGGGCTTCGCGGCCCCCTGCAATGGCTCGGACTGTTCGAAAGCAGACCGGGTCCCCATGCGGCGAGCGGTTCTGCACGAACGTCAGGGATCGGGCTCACTCGTTCATCAAGCGGCGTTCGCTGATGCTGGAAAAGACATTGTCGACACGGCGGTTGGAGCTGGGACGTTCAAAACGCTCGCGGCAGCCCTCGGGGCGGCTGATCTTGTCGAGACCCTCAAGGGCAGGGGTCCATTCACGGTGTTCGCCCCGACGGACGAAGCGTTCGCGAAACTGCCGGCCGGAACAGTCGAAAGCCTTCTCAAACCTGAAAATAAGGAAAAGCTGAAAGAGATCCTCCTGCTGCATGTCGTGCCCGGAAATGTCTACGCTGCGGACGTCGTGAAGCTTTCCGAGGCGAAGACGGCTTCTGGAAAGGTTCTGAAGATTTCGACCGAGGGTGGTGTCAAAGTCGGTACGGCTACAGGACTGGTGGGAGTGGTAAAGACCGACATCAAAGCAAAAAATGGCGTGATCCATGTGATCGACTCAGTCATTATGCCGTAGTTTTCGGCCATTCGCGCATTTCAACCCAATTGCCACCGCAGACCCGCAGGTGAACACGCCTGCGGGTTTTTGCGTCGATTGGGACCGTATTCCCGCCGATTCCTCACCGGGATGCCCAGGGTGACGGTCCTCCAGGTCGAAAAATGCGTTTGCACGCGGCTTTTCTTCGGGCGGCCTGTTTCATCGATACACTGCCAACGGTTCTTCTTGCGAGGGAAGGAGGCGGTGAGGAATGGTCGGCGTGGTCGGCCTCCCATCGTTCGTCGGTTCCCTCGCATCACAATCTCGACTGGAGGCGGTCATGATTTCTCTGTTGGCGGCAGCCGGTGATGTGCCGGCGATTTCAATGGACTTTCTCGCGGCACAGCAGGGTGGAACGCTCCTGCAGACCTTGACGCTCTACCTCTTTTTCGCGGGCACGGTGGCTATGGGGGCGGGCGCTCTCTATTTCTTTCTGCTTCGGAACGACGTGGCGCCCGAGTACCGCAGCACGATGGTGGTGGCCGGTCTCGTATGCGGCATCGCCTGCTTTCATTATCTGAAGATGACGAGCGTGTATCAGGCGGGCGGAGGCTTTCCAACAGCCCTGCGGTACGTGGACTGGCTCTTCACGACGCCGCTGTTGTTGGTAAAGTTCCCGCTTCTGCTTCGACTGGGAGATCGGGGATCGCGATTCTTCTGGCAGCTTGTCGTGCTGGACGTGGCGATGATCGTGACGGCTTTCATCGCTGAGACTTCTCCCGTCGACTCACAGCCATGGTGGACCTTTTTCCTGATCTCCTGCGGATTCGAGTTGGCCATCGTCGGAGTGCTGTTCGTCTCGCTGGGTCAGGCCATCGCAGAGGCTCCTGTGCCCCTGGCGAACGCGCTGTCGACCATGCGTCTGTTCGTTCTGATCGGATGGGCTATCTATCCGATCGGCTTCCTGATGGCCAGGGCCGGCGCGGGCGAGTACCGCGAGATCATTTACAACGTCGCCGACGTCATCAACAAGGTGGGCTTCGGACTGGTTGCCTATCAGGGCATCAAGGCGGTGAGTCATCGCGACTACGCGGCTGCCTGAAGGGTGTCGATGAAAGGCCCGTCCCGTCCGACCATGCGGCGGACGGGACGGGATCCCCCGGTGAGACTCATGGCCACGACGACCCTCTCCCAAACAGCCAGCTACTTCGACTTCGTGGACCTCGTTTTTTTGCGCGCCCCGCTTGTTTGCCTGGCTGGAATCGGAATGGGTGGCGCTGTCCTTGGGCCCACATGGACCGAACGACTGAGTCCTGTTCCATGGCTCCTGTCACTCGTCCTGGTCGGCCTTCCGCATGGGGCCAACGACTTTTCCCTGAGTTGCCGAGCCTGGCGAGGCAGAAAACTGCTGGCGGTCTGTCTGGCGTACGCCGCCATCATGGCCTGCGTCGTCGTCGCGTTCGCGGTCGCTCCGCACGTGACGCTCGCGACGTTCGTGCTTCTGAGCGCGTGGCATTTCGGGCATGAACCGGTCGTCGTGGATCAGGCGAGTCGTGGAGGATCACCGGCCGTGACGGCGCGATTGTCGCGGGGGGCGCTTGTGCTGGCGATTCCTCTGGTCGCCTGGCCGTCCGAGACGGCCCTCGCGGCGAATGACTTGCTGGCGATGGTGTTCGGCCCGCATTCGACGAACGTTCCATCGCCCTCCGTTCGGGCGGTCGGATGGCTCCTCGCAGCGATCGCCGTCTTGGCGATCCTCGTCGAGATGGTTCGCGCGGGACGGGAGCGAGTCGATCATTCGCGATTCATTCATCTTGGTCTCGAACTTATGGTGGTCGCCGGCCTGACCATCGCCACGCACCCGCTCTTTTCGGTCGGTTGCTTCTTTCTTGGCTGCCATGCTTGGCGGCAAATGGAGTCGCAGAGCCGAATACTGACGGGAACCATCCCCGTTTCGATGTCGTCCCTCCTGTCCACCGTCGCGCGGATTCACGTATTGGCGATGCCGTTGCTCCTGCCGACATGGATGGCGATCGGCGCCGCGTGGTGGACGCTCTCGTCGGATCATTCCGCCTGGGACCTTGCGATCCTGTCGATCGGCGTGTACCTCGTCGTGACGCCGGCGCATGAAATTCTCGGCCGTTGTGTTTCAGGCCTGGCCGACGCTGCCGCTCCGGAGGCCGGTCGGAGGCGCTGACGGTTTGCGCCCCGGGCGACGCACATCTCTCGCGAGGAACGGTCCGTCTGCGGGTCGAGCTCTCCAGGTTCTTCCGGGGGCAGGGCGCAGCGCGTGTGGACACTGGTAAAGTGACGGCATGCCCAACTCGGTGAATGATGTCCTGCGATCGCTCCTCCTGGAACGGTCCACGGCGGCCCTTGCGACCCTCGCGGACGGCCGTCCAGCAGCGTCGATGATTCCATTCGCAGTCCACATCGGTCCGGATGGTGTGCGACTCGTGACGCATGTCAGTGGACTCGCGGGACACACGCGTGGGATGCTCGCCTGCCCCGAGGTCTGTCTGCTCGTGACGGCGCCGGAATCGGTGGATGCCATCCCGCAGGCGATCGCCCGTGTCTCGCTGCCCGCACTCGCCACGTTCATTCCCGAAGATCATCCCGAATGGGAAACCCTCAAGAGCGCGTATCTCGCGAAGTTTCCGCAGGCCGCGGACCTGTTTCAGCTCGGGGATTTCTCACTGGTTGCCTTCGTGCCGGGACGGGCGAGACTGGTGGCCGGTTTCGCCCGGGCCGTCTCGCTCGACCCCGATGCTGTCGCAGCGGCGCTTGCGTGATCGGGGGACCGAAAAGACCGACCGTAAGGGGAAGGACTTAGGCACCCAATCCGAGTCGTTCCCGCCGGTAGGAGCCCGACTGCACCCGTTCGACCCACGCTGCGTTGGACAGGTACCATTCGACCGTCGCACGCAAGCCGGATTCGAAATCGTGCTCGGGTTTCCAGCCGAGGTGCCGCCGGATCTTCGAGGCATCGATCGCGTACCGCCGGTCGTGGCCCGGACGGTCGGCCACGAACGTGATGAGGCTCTCGCGAGGCCCGGTCGGCAGGGCTGGCACGAGCGCATCGAGCAGTCCACAGACTGACCGCACGATGTCGAGGTTCGTCCGCTCGCAGTCGCCGCCAATCGTGTAGGTCCCGCCCGGCTCACCCCGTTCGAGCACGAGCCTGATCGCACGGCAATGGTCCTCCACGAACAGCCAGTCACGCACGTTGCCACCGTCGCCGTACAGCGGCAGTGGCTTGCCTTCGAGGGCGTTAAGGATCATCAACGGGATCAGCTTTTCGGGAAACTGCCGCGGGCCGTAGTTGTTGGAACAGTTCGTCACGAGTGTCGGCAGACCGTCCGTGTGGTGGAAGGCCCGCACGAAATGGTCGGCCGCGGCCTTCGACGCCGAGTAGGGGGAATTTGGCGCGTAAGGCGTCTCCTCACGAAAGTGGCCGTCGGCCCCGAGCGACCCGAAGACCTCGTCGGTCGACACGTTGAGAAACCGGAATCGTGATCGATGGGCTGCATCGAGGGATTTCCAGTGATGTCGGGCGGCGTCGAGCAGCGTGAACGTTCCCTGTACATTCGTGTCCACGAAGCCGCCGGGTGAGTCGATCGAGCGATCGACGTGGCTTTCGGCAGCGAGATGGAGAATGGCCTCTGGAGCGTGATCCCTCAGGGCCCGCTCCACGGCCGCGCGGTCGCGGATGTCCGCTTCCACGAACAGATGCCGTGGGTGGTCCAGCACATCGCGCAGCGAGTCGAGATTCCCCGCGTAGGTCAACCCATCGAAGGTCACGACGCGGTGCCCAGCGGCATCGTCGAGCAATTGCCGCACGAGGCAGCTGCCGATGAAGCCCGCGCCGCCGGTCACGAGATAGGTCGCCATGGAGTGCCTCCGGATGGTCAGTTGTCACGGGCGTCAGTTGAGGTCCCGGCTCGTTCCACTCACTCGAACGGCTCCGCATCGTTGAGGCGTCGACCGCGGCGGTCCTTTTCCGAGACGATCACTTCGTCGGCGGAGAAGGGCCACTGAATCGAGAGGGAAGGATCGTTCCACAGGAGCGTTCGCTCACTCGCTGGATCGTAGTAATCGGTGACCTTGTAGAGGATGTCCGCCCGCTCGCTGATCGCGCAGAAGCCGTGGGCAAAGCCGATGGGGACGTAGACCTGCCGGCGATTCTCCTCGGAGAGACTGAAGGTACGAACCCGACCGAACTCCGAAGACCCTCGTCGCATATCGACGATGACGTCGAGTATTTCACCCACGATACAGGTCACCAGCTTCGCCTGTGGCCGCTCAAGCTGATAGTGCAGGCCACGCACGACACCTCTCCGACTTCGTGAGCAGTTGTCCTGAACGAAGGACAGACCCTGCTCCGGGAGGCCAATGTCGCGGTACCGCTCGCTCTGGAAGGATTCCCAGAAACTGCCGCGGTCATCGTGAAACAGACGGGGCTCGATCAGCATGGGCCCGGGACGACCGGGAATGGGAGCAGTCTCGAAATGGGTCACATGCACCGGTTCAGCCCTCCCGGCCGACTGCCAGCACGTCCATCAGATAGCGGCCGTACTCGTTGTTCATCGCTCCGGCCAGTCGCTCGAGACCGGCATCGTCGATGAATCCTCGACGCCAGGCGATCTCCTCGAGGCAGGCGACCTTGAGTCCCTGTCGTGACTCGATGGTCTGGACGAAGTGCGAGGCCTGCAGGAGCGACTCATGGGTTCCGGTGTCGAGCCAGGCGAAGCCACGGGAAAACTTCTCCACGTGCAGGCGGCCTCTGGCGAGGTACTCGCGATTGACGTCGGTGATTTCAAACTCGCCCCGTCGGCTCGGACGGAGGTTGGCCGCGATGTCCACGACGTCGTTGTCGTAAAAGTAGAGCCCAGGAACGGCGAAGTGACTGCGTGGTTCGCGGGGCTTCTCCTCGATCGACACCGCGCGACCATTCCGATCAAACTCCACCACGCCGTACCGCTCGGGGTCACGAACGGGATAGCCGAAGATGGTGGCCCCGTGCATTCGGCCGGCAGCACGGTCAAGCAGGGCCTGGAATCCCTGGCCGTAGAAAAGATTGTCCCCGAGCACGAGTGCGGAGCGGGAGCTCCCCAGAAACTCACGGCCGATCACGAAGGCCTGGGCGAGCCCTTCGGGCCTGGGCTGCACCGCGTAGCGGATCGAGATTCCCAGTCGTGAGCCATCTCCCAGCAGGCGTTCGAAGAGTCCGATGTCGTGTGGCGTCGAGATCAGGAGCACATCGTGGATGCCCGCCAGAAGTAGTGTCGAGAGCGGATAGTAGACCAGCGGCTTGTCGTAGATCGGCAGGAGCTGCTTGCTCACGGCGATCGTAAGAGGGTGGAGGCGGGTGCCCGAGCCACCGGCGAGGACAATGCCCCGTAGCCCGCCGGTCGGCGCACCCCGACGGTGATCCTGGTCGCGGAAGACCGGCTTGTTGTCCGAGGGGGGGGGCTGCATCGGGTTGATGATCGGCGCGCGTCAAGGGATCGTCAAAGGCGGTGCGCTCAGACCACCGCTTATGCCCGACATTAAATACGAGCGACGTGAAAGTCGGTAAGCCCTTCCGTCGAGAGCCATGGGAACCGCGGCCATTCGGCGGATCGCGGGGCGGTTCCACGGACGGTCAATCCAGTTCGAGCGACGCAATGAACCGCTCCAGATCGGCCCGGGCATCGGCGACCTGCTTGTCGAAATCGGCCATCTCCTCGCGGAGCGACTCGATGCGGGTCTCCTGCTCGTCGAACTTGCGCACGTAGCGGACGTACAGATCGCTCGCCCGATCCAAGCGGTCCATATTGCCACGAATACGGTTTTGTTCCTCCGTGATCTGCGCGATCTCCCGCTCGCGCGTCGCCTTCTCACGTTCAAGGTTCGCAAGCGCCTGCCGCCGGCGCATGACCTCGGCCAGCGCCTCGGCCACCCGGGGGCTTGTGCTCCCGCTGCGGGCGTACATCAAGACGGTTCCGTCGTCGAGCCCGGCGATGGCGAAACCCTGCTCGGTGACCATCTCCTCGATCACGGTGACCGTCCCGCTTGAGTCGCCCCGCAGATCCAGTGCAAATCGGTGCCTGTCGCGGGTCGTTTCGGTCGCCTTCGGTTCGACAAGCGTCCAGGCCGGCTCGAGCGGGTGTTCGATCAGCAGCCGCACCGGATCCTGCCCCGAGTTCTTCACGTCGAATCGCTTCGATCGCTCCAGCTTCCGGGAAACAGCGAGCGTCCCTCGCACGATCTTCACCCGCACGATCCGCTCGGGGCGGGGCTCCATCCGTGGCGCGACCTCGATGTCGAGGTCAACGGCGTAGGTCACGATCCGATCTGCACCGGCGGAAAGATCGTCGATGCGTGCATCACCGGCATAGGTGCCGCCGTCGTAGACGGTGATCGGACCCTGCATCAGGTCGAAAGGCGTCGTGTTGACGATTCGCAGGCCCGCAAGCGGATGCTTGGCGAGCACCCGCTCGTCGTAAATCGAGAGGCGTTCGGCCGTCACTTTCTCCGTCACGATCGGCAGTAGCGCCGATCGCTGCCGCGAGAGCGATACGGGCGTGGACACCCGGTAGCGAAAGAGCTGTCCGAGGTTCTCACCGTCGGCCATGCTCTGCACGGCGGCGAGACCTTCGAAACTCGGCGCTTCGGCCATGACCGGTGCCGCCATGCCCCCCATGCCACCGCCCATGGGGACCGAGGCCGACTTTCGAGCGGCGAACTCCGGACGGGCGGCCGAACGGTCGCGCATCGCATCCGCCTCCTGCCGCCCATCCTGTTTGTCAGCCTGTTCTTCAGAGGCGAGATTCTGCCCGTGAAGTCGTGGCACGAGGGATGCGTACAACTCCGGCAGCACCATCGGCCTGGGCAGGAACAGCGGTTGGTAGAGATCCATGATGAATGACACCGGCCGGCCGCTCACGAGTTCGATCGCCACGTCGTTCCAGTCCTGGTCGGTCGTGTTTTCAACGATCGCCCAGCCCTGCAACATCGCGGACCGTTCCGCTTCACCTTCCTCTTCGGACAGGTCCGCGTCGGCCTGATCGGGCGTGCGTTCGTCGAGCACCAAGCGATAGCTCGTCTTCCATACCGGTGCCTCGTGCACGTAGGCCACACGCACCCGCCGTCGACCGTCCCCACGAAAGCCGAGTTGCACGCTCTTTTGATCATTGTCGTGTGCGAGGGCGAGCACCGCGAGCGCCTTGTCGAACTCGGCCTGTAGCGCCGGGTCGACGAGTCGGATGCGGGTCAGGGAATCGACTGGCAGCGTCCGCAGGCCATCTTCTGCGAGGATCGTGAGGAACTCCCGA
>JBJTBB010000505.1:0-9050 GCA_046091125.1 Planctomycetaceae bacterium | reverse complement strand
TCGAAAGACTCCGGTTTGGCGTGGCTTCCACGCGTACGACCGTAATTCCTCCCAAACAGCCGTGAACGAGCCGATGGCCCCTTGGCCTCCTTGCACTTCACCTCTCAAGCCACGTAACAGGCACGTTCCGTCGAGGTCCGGGAAATCCCGATCCTTGGGGCAAATCCGGGAGAAAGCGGCTCCTCGGTGAGTGGGCTGACTCGCTCCATCTTGAGTCACACACCCGAACTACCGGCAACCGAAACTGCCAACCTTGCCACTGGATCCGACTATAGCGCAGCCTCCCAAACGAGTCAATGTCAACGCAAACTACACAAACCTTTTTTCCGAAAGGGTTTGTGCAGGCGGTGCAGAGGCCGCCTTCGGGGCTGGGGCCTTCGAGACGAGGACGCGGTGAGAGAAGCTTCAGACGGCCGCCTTCACGGGAATCAGTACCTCGAGCAACTCGACGGCCGCGACCGTGGCATCATCGTTATCGGAAGCCGGAGAGGCTTCGAATCCAAGTCGAATGGTCGCCACACGCCCGGACAGGATACCGCCAGCGGACTGCCCCGTGGCCTTGGAAAGGGCTCGACCTACCCTGATCGAGACCAGCTCCACGTCCTGAATGTCCCGGTGGACTCCCGCCGAAATCAGGACGCGTCCGAGCGGGATCCTCCCTTCACGAATCAACTGGGCCGCCGGGCCGGGCACCGTTGTGAGGTCAATCCGAACGATCCCGTATTGAAGAAGCTGCTGCGCACCGGCAAAGTGTCCCGTGAGAAGGATCTCGCGGGCGTACACGTTCTCTCCGACGCCGCCAGCTGACTGACCGCGACGTTCCTGGATGACGGTGACCTCCACAGGCCCGCCGATCCAACTCTCGATCGCCACCGTCATGTGTCCACGATGAGCGAGGAGCGTCCTCGAAAGACGGTCCATCGCAGCCGACTCGACAACGACGTCCCCCCACTCGGACTGATCGTGAAAGAGTCGGACGAGTTCGATCGCTCTGCCGACAGCGTCCGGATGGCCCATGGGCCGGGAAACATTAGACATTGGTCGCTCCGTCCGACTCCATTTCCGCGCGTAGGGATCGACAGGGTCGGAATTGTCTCAGGCCGACTCACCCAAACGCAATCCGAAGACGATCCACCGCCGACGTCGGGCTTCAGCGTCCGACCGGATGCTCTACGGGGATCGCCAAATGAAGAAGAGAGGTCATCACCAGCTCCAGGCGGGGGAGGCTGCACTGGGCGGCCGCTACGCAGGCCTTCCGCCTTTCCGCTGCCAATAGCAAGCTCGCCTCCTCGAAGACACGCCCAGTTTTCAAGAGCCGTGCAATGGTGTTTATGGCGGAGCCTCCGTGACTGATGGCTTCACGGAGCAGATTGGAGTCTGCGGGGGAAAGATTCCTAACCGCCAGTGACAGGAGCACATTCGGACGGCCGCAGAGGACATCGCCCGCTGGGAGACGCTTGTTTTCGGTGTCTCCGTTCCAATCTTTCAGATCGTTGAGAATCTGAAAACCCGTTCCCACATGCCGAGCGAACTCCTCGATCGGCCCCGCCTCTCTGGGCCGCAGTCCCGCGATCCTCACGCCCATCGACAACGCCGCCTCGAAGGCAGGCGACGTCTTGAGCCCGTACACGTCGAGAACGTCCGACGGCGTTGGAACCTCACCGGGACACTGCCTCCACCAGAGTTCCGCTCCCTGTCCGCGGGCGAGTTTCAGGTGGCAATCAGCGAGCACCGCCAAGAGATCGGAAGCCAGCGATGGATCATCCCTGGACGACCGCTTGGCCATGAATGCCGGAAGGCTGGCGACGATCGCGTAACCGAGTCCGACAAGGAAGTCTCCAACGTTGATCGCAGCGGGCACCCCGATGGATTCATGCACGGCGGCAACGCCATACCTGAGTGAGTCGTCGTCCTCAATGTCGTCGTGCACCAGCGAAGCTTTGTGAAACACCTCGATGGCGAGGGCGGCCGCTCTTGCAACGTCCCGAAGTTCACGCCCGACACCCTTGTTCGACGTCACGGCATCGAAGGCCGCGAGCGTCAGCAAGGGCCGCAAAAACTTGCCGCCCCTGGACAAGAAATCGAGGGCCTCCGCAGGAGCGAAGTCAAGCGAGCGGAAGCCCTCGATGGGCAAACGCGACTTCGCGACCACAGGTTCGATCGGCAGGTAATGGCACAGCCCAAGTTGCCGAAACACCTCCATGGAGCCTGTCGCCGAGACAAGTTGTGAAACCTCCTGAAGGAGAGCCAGAAAGTGAGTTTCCTGAAGCGAATTCGCAGACCGCGACGGAAGAGGTTTTTGGCTTCCGGCCGCGCGAAGGGCCGCACGGATGAACGACTGCCCACGGCTGGCTGAATCGATCGGAGGGGAAAGCCCAAACGGGTTGGTAAAGAGACCGGACTGCTGATTGGCAGCACTCAAAGCGGCACCCGGAACACGATTGGGTAGAAAAACTAAGACGGCCCTGCCACAAAAGGAAACCGTCCCGGAACCCGGTCGATAACCACGGAATCAAAACCTGCTGGAAAACCGATGAAAGACGGCGAAAAGCCTCGACCATCGGCAGACTCTGCCGGCCTCCGGTCAGGCAACGCACGCAGCATGGTCGGTCGGCGGTTCGAAAAAACGATGGAGCAGCCGATCGACCTGAAGCAGCCCTTTTCGGCTCAAGGTCGGACTCGGAGACAACTCCCTGAGGAAGCCTTCCTCCTCGAGCCCCTTCCAGACTTCCCGCCACTCGTCGACGGGATCGACGCCGAACCGCTGGCGAAGCCGATCGACGTCCAGCCAGCCGCGTTTGAGGCCAAGCACCATCTCCCGGATCATCAACTCCCTGCGCGTGGCTCGAAGACCTCTGGCAATCGGCATCCGACCGGACTCGACCGGATCGAGGTAGTCATCCCACTTGGATGCGTTTTGGTAATGGACGCCTGACAGGTGGCCGAAACTCGCCACGCCAAGCGCCATCAGGTCGCTTCCTTCCCAGAGCATGTCCCGATAGCGAAAGGCGACCGAGGGATTCTTCACGAGCGTGTAGCCGCTCGATAACGAGTAGCCCGCCGCAAGAAATTCGTCGAATGCATGATCGACCCAGGCCCTCTTCGTCGGCCAATCGGCGACAGCGGCCGGCACACCGCTGGCCTTCCAGTCGTGAACAAGCGTGGTGTTGGCAGGCAACTCCATTTGATAGATCGTCACGCTGTCGGCGCCCAGGGAGATCACTCCCTCCACGCAACGTTTCCATGATTCGAACGTGTCGCCGACCATCCCTGCGATCAGATCGACATTCGTGCAGGGGAAACCGGCGGAGTTGATCCACTCCCAAGCCTTGTGGATCTCCGCCGATCGGTGGGCGCGTCCGTTGGCTTCGAGAACTTCGTCGTCGAGGTGCTCCACACCGAGGCTGATGCGGGTCATGCCGAGGTCTCGCCGCGCACGCACCTTCGGCTCGGTCAGCGTGCCAGGCTCGCACTCGAACGAGACCTCCTCGGCCGAGTCCCAGCCAAAACTGCCGTGAATGCCCTCGACGAGCTTTTCCAACTGGCGAACGGACAGAAAAGACGGAGTGCCACCACCAAAATAGACGTACTTCAGCGGACGACCGCTTATCGCCCGCCGATCCGCGACCAACCGAGCTTCGGCCGCGAGGGCCCGCGAGTACCGTTCGACGTCGGACGCAGCCACATCCGTATACACACGAAAGTAGCAGAACTTGCACCGCTTTCGGCAAAACGGGATGTGAAGATACAACCCAAGTGCCGCATCCGGCGGCGACGCGTCGAATGCCGCTTCAACCTGGGGCAGGGCAGCCGGCGACCACCGCTCGAAGGGCGGGTAATTCGAAACAAAATACGAGCCCGGCTCTGTCGCCTCTGCCACGACGATTGGTCCTTGGTTGATGCGCTCGCAATCAGATCACAAACCGATCCGGCTCGACCCTTTCAGATGCTTGAATTCGGACCACATGCTTCACAAAGACTCGGCGCTCTCACGCATCGTCGGCTCATGCGAGGCATCGGGCCCGTCGATCCATCCAGCTGTCGCCGACGCTTTCAAGGGGCACGCTTGCCGGAAAGGCCACGGGCCGCCAAGAGGTCGTCGAAGTCCCGAAGGTGATAGTCGATCTTCGCCTTGTCGAGGAGGCCACAGAGTCTCCTGACGGCGATACCCATTCCGTCCGGGCCGCTCGTGCCCCCGAACTGACCGCCCCCCCTGACATGCGGTTCCAGATCGACGAACACGCCGGGAACACCCCGACGGGCCAATCGTCTGGTGAGGGAAGGCAGCATCGAGCGAAGATCCTCGAGGATGCGGGCATGGCCCGAGGCTCCGGCGTCGGCAGGAACGAATCCTGCCAGGGCATCCTCGTGAACATGGCCACCCTTCTGTCGCCCGGACTTCCCTCCGGATTCCATTTTCCGGTGGTCCGTGAGGTGCACCCAGCCCAACCCGGGCTTCATCGCCTCCCACTGCCGAAAGACCTCGGCCTGAGAGAACCCTTGTACCACGAGATTCGCACCGTCGAAGACCAGCACGAGGCCGGGATGATTGACCCGGCGGTGGATCTCCGCCAGGAGATGGCCTGTCCTCCCCACGAGGTTCGCCTCAACTTCCAACCCGAACGTCAGATCCGATCGGTGACACGCCTCGGCGATCCGGCCGATACGATCGACCACCTCTTCGAGGTGATCCTCGGGGGCCTCATCCCTCGGCGGATAGAACGAAAACCCCCGTATCAACTTCGTTTCGAACGCATGTGCCAGTTCGCAGGCTCTCGCCACGTCCTTCGCGAGGTAGGTCTTGAACGGAACAAAACGATTGATGGTCCCATCGTCCCGATCGACGAGCTTCACCTTGCCGATCGGCGATGCGATTGACGCGACATTCAGTCCGAACCGATCCTCGAGATGCCTCAACTTTCGAATATCGGCCATCGAGAGCTTCATGACGTTCTTGACGCCGGCCCCAAGATCGACGAACCGAAGGCTGTAGTACTCGAGGCCGATGGCCGCCAGGGCGGTGAATTGCTCCACCGCGGTCACGTCGAAAGCGGCCTCGTCTGCCAGAGCCGACAGGAGAACACTGCTGGAGGACGGCATGGACAATTCCCCGCGTCGAGAGTGAAAGAGACTAAAGGGTCGGAGATCGATTGTGGATAGCGACAGGGAAGGGTTCAAGCTGCCGGCGGCAGATCCTCACCAGCAGGATGCGAGGCGACGATCACCGATGAAATCCCGCCACGCGGCGTGAATCGTGACACCAGCGTTATCCGCCTTGGCATGACGACCGCCACCAGATCCTCGAGGATCCTGTTCGTCACGTGCTCGTAGAAAATCCCCGCGTTCCGAAATGACTGAAGGTAGAACTTCAAGCTCTTCAGTTCGACCACTTTTTGATCCGGCACGTAACGGATCGTCAGCGTGCCAAAATCTGGCTGACCGGTCTTCGGACAGACCGATGTGAACTCCGGACAGATGATTTCGACCAGGTAATCGCGGGTCGGAAACTGATTCGGGAACGTTTCGAGGACGTCCCGCGAGGGCCCCTTTTCGAGTACTTCCATGCCGAGATTGTGCCATGCCTTTCCAGGCGTCTCCAGTCATCGACGCTCCGTTGCCGGTTCACGGACAGGAGCATCGTCGCGGCGACTCCGGAGTTGCAACCCGTTCATTCATGACTTCGCGGGCGCATGCCCACGCGGACCGAAGGCCAGCACCGTCGCCGCCCCCACACCGACGATGAGCATCCCCGCGAGGAAGAAGGGACTCAGGTTCGCAAGCGAGGTTCCCTGCAAGAGGCTCGACGTCAACGTGTTGATCACAGGTGCACAACCGAAGACCACCGGCATCACGGTGAACGGCTTCCCCCCGAGGTTGAAGGCGAGGATCGTTCCCAGAGCGCCCAGGGCTCCGAGTGAACCACCGCCGAGACCCCACAACACGCCACCCACGCTCCAATTGCCGGAATCGCCCAGCGGCCCGAGCAGGCCCAGTGGCACGAGGACCGCGATCAGGAAGTAGGCGAGGCCGATGCACAAAAGCGGCCGGAGTCGGCTTCCCTGCATGGCCATCTGCCCCTTGTGGAGAACGGGCCCATAGGCGCCCCAGCACAGAACGGTCATCGCCACCGCGAGCAGCACCTCGAGGAAGCGTTCGGTCCGCTTCTCGATCACCTTGCTGGCCGCTTCGACTGCCGTGTCACCGGTCGGGGCCACGGAGGGCTCGGTCTCGGCGGACGAGGCTTCGCTCTCCTTCGCAGCAGCGGCGGCAGGGGCGTGGACGGCCGGTTGCGGCTTGAAGACGAGCACCGTGACGGCACCTGTGATCACAAGAAGCAGGCCGGCCAGAAACGCCGCCTTGAGTTGCCCAAATGCGCGATTGAGGAATGCGGAGAGCAACGTGTTGACGACCGGGGCACCGCCGAAGACCAGCGGCATCACGTAGATCGGCTTACCGCCTGCGGCCAGCGCCAGAATGACCCCAAGCGCGCCCAATGCCCCGCAGGCGCCGGCGAGAAGACTCCACAAAACACCCTTCATGGTCCAGGTGCCTTTCTCTCCACGGCGGACCAGGAGCAGGGCGGGCACCAACACGGCGATCAGGAAATAGGCCGCTCCGACGCACATGAAGGGCCGCAGCCGAGACGCCATCAGCGTCTGTCCCTCGTGGATCACGGGGCCGTAGATGCCCCAGCAGAGGGCCGTCAACGCGATCGCCGCCAGCATCCCGATGAATTGTCTCATGCGCGTCGGTGCTCCTCGACATGGGGGGCTCGGGGCGACGATTGGATGTCACCAAAGGTCGCCCGGGGCTGCGATGGTACCACGCCCGAAAGCAGCTCAAGGCAGGCCTGACCGACCATTTCCACCCTCAGCAGTCGCATGCAGTCGTTATGCCGGAGAGGGCAGGCTGTCCGGTCGCACGGCGAGCATGGAAGGTCAAGCCGTACCTCCCGCAGGTTTTCATGCATCGAGCGGCCGAGCCTCGGATCGGTGGGGCCCAGCAGGACGACCGTTGGCACGGCGAACGCCGCGGCGATGTGACGGGGACCACTGTCGCTCGTGATCATGAGCCCCGCCCGACGGATCAGCGCCTTCGAGAGTCCGAATGGGAGCGACGGATGCTCATGCATACCTCGAACCGCCGCCAGGCCGGCCATCTGGACGGCCCGCGCGGCCTCGCCGCGGTCGGAAGGGCCACAGTGCACGAGCAGCCTCGCCTCGGGAAGCCGCTTCGAAAGCCATCCGGCCAACTCGCTGAATCGATCGGCACCCCAGGCTCTGGCGACGCCGTTTGCACTGTTGTCATTGAGGATCACAAGCGGGCCGCTCAAGCCCGGAAACAACTCCTGGAGCAATCGATCCGCCTCGACCTCATCCGCCGTCGACGTGCCGAGCTCGAGCCGCAATGAATCGGCCTGGGCGCCGAGTTTGAGGGCCAGTGCCATGGCCAGTTCGGTCGTCGAGGTGGCCTCTACCCGCCATCCATCCCACCGGGGGCGAAGTCGGTCCGTCAGAAGCCAACCCCTCAGGTTGCGACTCCACCCGACCCGCCGCGGTGCCCCTGACAGCCAGGCAAGGGCGGCTGACGACAGCGAATTCGGCACGATCACCGCGACATCGGGCCGCATGAGTTTGAGTCTGCGGGCCACCGGGAGCACCCCGAGCTCCGGGTTGGAACTCCGCCGTTCATACGGAATGTGGTCATCCAGCCAGGGAGTGTCGGCGAAAAGCCCCTCGAAAGCGGGAGGCATCAGGCCGGTAAGGCGGCCGGTCGGTCCGATCCATCTCCGCAGCGATCGCAGCATCGGCGTGCACATGACCGCATCGCCGACCCACCGTGGAAGGATGACGACGACGTGCATCGAATGGCTCAATCCCGCGAAAAGGGGGCCAGGAGGGATTGACGGAGTCTACCAGCCGAAGAAGCCCTCCAGGAGGTTCTTCCGCGATCATGCCGATTGCAGGAATGACGCGGGACGACGCACGATCGCCCGACCCGCGACGAAAAGCCCTGCGGCGGCGGCCGTCGATGCCGTCAGGCACACACTCGCCACCAGCCAGCCCAGCGGCATGGCGGCCCGTCCGTCGGCGAGCTGCGGCGCGACGGCGAACGTGCCCGCGGCAGCCCCGATCGCCAGACCGGGCAAAACGAGAAGCAGCGTTTCCCCCAGCACAGCCAGCCGGATTCTGCCTGGCGTGAACCCGATCGCGAGGAGGAGCGCGAACGTTCCACGACGCTCAAGCACGCTTCTAAGCAGCGTCGCCGCAACGCCCGCCGTTCCGAGAACCATGCCGAGCACGCCGAGGGCCTGAAAACCGGACAGGTAGATGTTTTGGACCGTGCCCAACACCCTGAGTCGCTCGAGTGTCGTGACGACCTCGACACCGTTATCGGAGAACATCTCCTGGAATGCCTCGACGAGCCTCTGCGACGTCGCCGGGCTGCCGTCGCAATCGGCCATGATCATGCGGTACCCACTCACGAGCGGATACAGCTCCGTGAACCGTTCCTCGGCCACGATGAGAATGCCCTGCAGGATTCCGGGCGAGAGCAGGCCCACCACATCGAGGGTTCGAGTCGAGCCGCCACCATCAACGACATCGCTCGTGGAACCGACCCCCGTGAGCCCGAGGGCGTATCTCGCGGTCGAGTCGTCGAGAATCACTGGAATCCTTTCCGGACCCTGTGCGACGGCATCGGCGCCTCCGCCGGCCGTCGTGCGGCCGACCCCCTCGAGAAGATCCCAGGCGGACCGTTTGTCGTCGCCCGCCGCGGACGTGAACCGAAACCCGCCTCTTCTGCGAAATGCAGCACCCACTCCCACGATGACCGGAGACTTCGCCCGGTAGAGATTGAGACAACTCGCGTCGTCGCCATCGGTCGCTCGGATCGGAAAGAGATCGGCGTCGACGACCGACGACGTCGCTGCGGGATCGAGTCCCTGAGCGGCGAGCACGTTCGGGTCGCACAGATCGAGCGGCGACGGAGTGGCCAAAGACACCATCAGCGCATAGCCGCCGGTCGCACCCGACGGGTCACGAGGATCT
>JBJTBB010000504.1:0-6396 GCA_046091125.1 Planctomycetaceae bacterium | reverse complement strand
GTGATCGACGGCGTCGTCCGCCGCCGGCTCGCCGTCGGCGTGGGCGACGGTGAGCACGAGGGCGAGGATGAGCGTGAGCCAGCCGGTGACCGGATGCATCGCGAACCTCCCAACGAGTCCGCGAATCCTACCATGCGGGATGCCGCATCATTGAGTGAGGGTGAGGGGCGGTTGGATCCGGAGCGGGGCCTCACCGCATGGTCCCACCCGGCGCACGGCCGCACGCGGGGGATGAGGCCATCGACGCTCGCGCCTTGCATGCCTGTCAGTGGTCTGGATGGCACGGCGAGCGTCGTTCGATGGATCCTTCCGCCGTGCATGGTTTGCGGAATCAGGTTCCGCTCGTGTGATGCACGGCGTGCGCGACCACGGTACGGACCCGAGGGGTTCCGGGCAGCCCGCTCGGGCGTCTCGACGACCCCAGGTGAGCCGCGTTGGCGGCTTGGATCGTTCTCGATTGTCGGCTCGAACGAGTGTCAGCGGGAGATGGATGGGACAGTGAACGGTTCCGGTCATCCGCGGTATCGTGCTCGCCCCGACCCGGCAGTTCCGACAATCCGGCGATTGCGGCGAGGTATTCCTGAAAATGAGCGTCCATGATTGAAGCCTCCTTGCAGGACAACGTGTTCGATCTGGTGATCGTGAGGAGGCCTTCCATCGCCACCCCGGGCCGACTCCCTCGGCCGACCCGGCAACTGTACGCATCGGGTCACCGTAACGTTCGGTGACAGCAGTGCATGCAAGCGGGCGACGACCAGAGCCTCTCTGGATCGCGTATGCTTCCCGTTTTCACGTCGAAAATAGTCGAAGAGGATCGGCATGCCGAGTTCAGGCGACGGATCGAACACCCCATCCGGGGACCACTGTCATCCAATAGAGATCGATGTCGAGTCGGTCGCCGCGCTCAGGCAGTCGGGCGATGTGTTCCTGCTGCTCGACTGCCGGGAACCGGATGAATATGCGATCGCCCATCTGCCCGGAGCCGTGCTGCTGCCGATGCAGGAGATCCCGCAACGGCTCGCGGAGCTCGAGCCGTTCCGCGACGGACGCATCGTCGTGCACTGTCACCATGGCGGCCGCAGTCTGCGGGTGACGCGGTTTCTTCGAGACAAGGGATACCCGTCCGTGCAGAACATGACCGGCGGTATCGACGCGTGGTCGCTGCGGATCGACCCGACTATGCCTCGCTACTAGGCCGCTTTCAGCGTCAGCCGTCGGCGAAGGTTTCGGTCGCCGACTCGCCGGCCAGCACCATCACGTCGGGCGAGTCAGGGGTCGCGATACGCTTGCGTGACGGTGGAGGCGAGGTGTAGTGACCATCGAAGTCCATCCAACGCTTCGCGTCGTAGTCGTAGAGTTTGCAACGTCTGGCGATGTCGACGTGCCGGGCGAGCGACCACTCGTACATGACGACGTCCACGTCATCCTTGGTCTCGAGACAGGCCTGGGCCTCCGCGAGGTTATAGAGCGGAATGCTCGGGCGAAGGTGGTGGGCGGTGTGTTCCTGAATGAAATGGAACGACCGCTGCACCCACTTCGGAAAGACCGCGTGTACAGCCGTGTTGGCCTTCGAGACCCGCCGCCACTCGGCCTCGTCGCGATACCAGACGATCTTCGGATGCGTGTGATGGAGGTAGATGGACACGCCGGAATAGACGTTCCACACCAGGAACGGAAGCACCGCGCCGAAGAGCACGGCGTTCCACCACGGCCTGGGACCACCGAACCATCCTGCCTCGGCGCCGAATCCCAGGAGAGCGACAACACCGGCGGCGAATAACCAGGTGACGATCGTGTCGACGACGTACTCAGCGCGAACCACGCCGTCGTAGTGGCGGCGCGTCGGCCAGGCAAACTTTCTCCACCAAAACTCCACGAGGTAGTACAGGAGCGGGCCATAGGGTCCGCGGTAGAAGCGATACAGCGAACGCGATGCTGTCGGCAGGGCGAGATACTCCTCCATCGACAGGGGGACCCAGACGTCATCCTTGCCCCGGAGATTCGTCCACATGTGGTGCCGAAGGTTGTGAAGCTTCACCCACAGGCTGTAGGGGTGCATCGACGGCAGAAAGGCGATCGTCCCGACGAATCTGTTGAGCCTTCGCGAAGGGGTGAGGGCATCGTGTGCAGCGTCATGGCCAATCGCAAAAAGTGCGGCGATGATCGTGCCGGACAGAAAGGCGAACACGACCTGGAGCGGCCACGGCCGCAGACTCACGGCAAGCCATGTCGAAGCAGCCAGCAGCAGGGTGTCGAGGAGGAAGTAACCAAGACCCTCCCAATACCGCCTTCGGTAGAACGTGCCGGTCTCATCTCGGGTGAAGGACATGAGCGATCGAGGCCTCCAAAACCCCAAAACTACCCATCTTCACCATAGGTTTCAATTTCACATCTGGAGGGGCCGGATTCCCAAATGAGTTCAAAAAAGACCTGAAAAACTGTTTATTTGTACTTTTCTGGATCGGCTGTGGTACCCTCGCGACGCGACCAAGTGGGGGTCAGCAGGATCTCGGACACCGTGCCCGCGTTTTCAGGTTTGGAACAGGTTTTTGGCTGAAATAACGGGAATATCGATGGACATTCTTGGGCAGATTCTGAAGCAGATGATCGAAGGCGCAGCCCAGGGACAGGGCGGACCCACGGGCCGAAGTGCCCCTCAGCCCAGATCACCGGCCCCTCCGGCGGACATGCCATCCCCGGGCGATCTGTCCGACATCCTGTCGCAGATTTTCGGCGGCGGCTCCGCCCAGAAGCTGCCAGACGTGGTCCGCCAGTTTGAGGAGCGGGGCATGCGTGAACAGGTCGAGTCCTGGGTGGGCACCGGCCAGAACAAACCGGTCGATCGGCGGCAGATCGAAGATGTTTTCGGCCAGCAGGAGCGCGAGCGGCTCTCGAAGGAGCGAAAAATCGATCGGGATCGCCTCTCCGAGGTGCTTGCCAAGTACATCCCGCGCATCATCGACGAACTGACACCGACCGGCAGGATGCCCGGCCGCGAGTGTGACCAAAGGGCCGGGGCCGCGGTGCCTGGGACACCACAGATTCGCTACGAGCCATCCCGCCTGCCTCTCTCGCCTCGTGCATGCAGGCGTCGCTCCGAAGCGCCGATAAGCACTCGGCGGGGGTGTTCGTGCGCGAATCACCCGCACCCAGTCAGGACTCCGAGGGAGATCGACCCCACATGCCGCGTGACCGTCGCAAGCCCAGCGCGAAGGCCCAAAACCCGCTTGAGACCTATCTCAGGGAAATCAATGAGACGACGCTCCTGACCGCTGACCAGGAAAAGAGACTCGCAGAGGGCGTGGGCCGCGGCGATGCCGCCGCGCGGGATCACATGGTCCGGGCGAATCTGCGACTGGTTGTGAACATCGCTCGAGGCTACGCCAATCGGGGGTTGCCTCTTCCCGACCTGATCGAAGAGGGGAACCTCGGACTCTTGCGGGCGGTGGAGGGATTCGATCCAACGATCGGGACACGTTTCAGCACCTACGCGAGTTACTGGATCAAGCAGTCGATCAAGCGAGCCCTGATCAACTCGGGCAAGACGATCCGAATCCCGGCCTACATGGTCGAACTGCTCTCGAAGTGGAGGCGTGCGGCGGCCCGCCTCTCGGAGTCGTTGCGACGGACGCCATCGGAGGAGGAGATTGCCCGCTCCCTCGGGCTTGCCCGTAAGAAGCTCCCCATCATCAAGAAGGCGATCCATGTCCACCTTCAGCCGCCTCAGACCGAACAGGGAGAGGGCGGCTGGTCGCTCGGTGATGTGATCCGCGACGAAAATACCCGCTGTCCGGCGCAAATTCTGCTTGATGAGGACACGCTGCGGCATGTCATGGACCGTGTGGGGCGCCTCGACGATCGTGCGGCCACCATCATCCGCCTTCGGTTCGGCCTTGGTGGTGGGGAGCCGATGACCCTCAAGGAGATCGGGGGCGTTCTGGGTCTCACCCGGGAACGAGTCCGACAGATCGAGGCGGAGACCCTCGCCAGGCTCGCTGTGGAACTTGACGGTCTGCCCGAAGCGACGGTCGAATTCACAGATCGTCCGATGCGTCGAGGGGCCTGATCGTTCGCCTCCGCTCGTCAGTCGAACCTTTGCGATCGGGCAGATGCCTCACCCTTCCGTTGATCTCGTACGGCTGATCCGCGCCGTTCCCGACTTTCCCAAGCCGGGTATTCTCTTCCGCGATATCACGCCGCTCCTGGCCGACCATGCGGCGCTCGCGGCCGCCATCGATCGCCTCGTCGCGCCGTGGCGAGCGGATCGGATCGATGCCGTAGCAGCGGTCGAGGCGAGGGGTTTTCTCTTCGCGTCCCCGATGGCGTTGGCGCTCGGTTGCGGAGTCGTGCCGGTGCGCAAGCCCGGAAAACTCCCTGCCGACACGATCGGCCATGACTACGACCTGGAATATGGGCGGGATCGACTCGAGATGCACCGCGGCATCCTTGCCTCCGGAGCGAGGGTGCTCGTCGTGGACGACGTCTTAGCCACCGGCGGAACCGCAGCCGCCTGCGCCCGGCTGTGTGAAGCCAGCGGAGCGACGGTCGTCGGAATGGCATTTCTCTTGGAAATCAGCGGCCTGGGCGGTCGTGATCGGCTCGCGTCGCTGCGGGTCGATTCCGCGATCGTGTTCTGAAAGGGTCCTGCGGGCTCACCCATGGCACGCGTCGTGGTGGCGATGAGCGGAGGCGTCGATTCGAGTGTCGCCGCGGCGCTCGTGCAGGAGGCGGGCCACGACGTGATCGGCGTGTTCATGAGGCACGCCCCCCCAATTCTTCCCCCGAAGGATGCGTCGACCCGCGGCTCCTCGGGTCTGACGGTTCTCGAATCGCCTCAGTCGGCCGGCCGGCCGGGGCACGGGGGCTGTTGCTCGGCTGCCGACGCACTCGATGCCCGCAGGGTGGCCGATCGGCTCGGAATACCGCTGTCTGCCATCGACATGACGGATGACTTCGAACGCATCATCGACTACTTCGTCAATGAATATGGCCGCGGTCGCACGCCGAATCCATGCGTCCGCTGCAACACGTGGCTCAAATTCGGCAAACTGCTCGCCTACGCGGACGCCGTCGGGGCCGAGTTCGTGGCCACTGGTCACCACGCCCGCGTCGAGCCGGCGACGGATGGCGGACAGCCGCGACTCATGCGGGGACGCGATCGATCGAAGGATCAGTCGTACGTGCTTTTCGAGTCGGGCGCAGCGCTCTCACGCATGCTGCTGCCTGTGGGCGACCTTTTGAAGGATGACGTACGGAATAGGGCCGGACGACTCGGACTCATTACCGCCGACAAGCCGGACAGCCAGGAGATCTGCTTCGTCGCGGCTGGAGATCATGCGAGGCTCGTCGCGCATCGGTTGGGTAGTTCGCGGTCCGGCCAGATCGTCGATACCGCGGGGAAGGTCCTCGGTCAGCACGACGGCATCGAGCACTTCACGGTTGGGCAACGGCAGGGGCTCGGCGTGGCTGTCGGCTCGCCGCGGTATGTGGTCCGGATAGAGCCGGAGAGTCGGCGAGTCGTGGTTGGGTCGTCCGACGAGGTGCCGATCCGCCGGCTCGTGGCGGCGGAGGCGAGCTGGCTGGGTCCGACACCCCGGGGGCCACTGCGCTGTCGCGTCCAATGTCGTTCGGCCTGTCCTGCGGCGCCGGCGGTTCTGATGCCGAGAGGTGATGATCGATTCGACGTGGAGTTCGAGTCCGGAGGCGTTTCGCCCGGGGCCATTTCACCGGGACAAGCGGCGGTTTGTTACGACGGCGACCGGGTGCTCGGGGGAGGCTGGATCGAGCCGCTTTCTTCGCCGGCCACCCCGAACTAGAGTTTTGGGGTGCCGTTGTCCCAGGGGGTTCCCATGGCTTCGCCGATCGTTCTGTCCCTGCTGCCGCTCGCCCAGGCAGGAAGCGTTCCCACAGGCGCGCTGGTCGTGGGGCTCGGGGTCATCCTCGGTGTGGCAGCGCTGACGATGCTTCTGCTCGTCTTCAATTACGGCCAGCTCTGGTTCCAGGCCTACTGGTCGAAGGCACCGGTGACGTTCTTCGAACTCGTCGGCATGAGTCTCAGACAGGTCAATGCGCGGACGATCGTCCAGGCTCGCATCATGGCCACCCAGGCCGGTATTGGCGGGCAGATCGCCGTGCGGCGGCTCGAGGCACACTATCTCGCGGGGGGCGATGTGCCGCGGGTGACGCGGGCCATCATCGCTGCTCAGAGGGCCGGACTCGACCTCGATTTCGACAAGGCCTGTGCGATCGATCTTGCCGGCCGCGACGTGCTCGATGCGGTGCAGACGAGCGTGAACCCCAAGGTCATCGACTGTCCCGACCCGACCAGCGGAAAGACCACGCTCTCGGCCGTCGCGAAAAATGGAGTGGAGTTGCGCATCCGGGCTCGGGTGACGG
>JBJTBB010000503.1:0-3296 GCA_046091125.1 Planctomycetaceae bacterium | reverse complement strand
ACCAATACCCCCAGACGGGCACGACGTCCCGCGGCGAGTTCGAATTGCCGCCGTACGAACTCGCGGCCTCGGGGCCGACGCCGGCCGTGACGGTCAATTCCTTCCCGCTTACCTACGGCGTGCAGCCGACGATCGGCAGCGTGGTGGACACCGGCTCCTCGTTGACGCTCGCCGTCGATGCGGACGCACCGCTCGCGATCGCCACCATCGGCTTCGAGCCCTACGCGATGAACGCGGTCGACAAGCCGATCGCCACCGGCCTCGAACTCGATGTGTCCTTCGACGGCGTGGATCCGGGCGAGACCGTCGAACTCGTCGTCTCGGTGCATGGGTCGGGCGCCCTCGACCTCGACACCGTCTTTGGCAACGTCTACGTCTCGAAGACCACGGGCCTGATGACGATCCCACTGCTCACGATCGACGGCGCCACCTCGGGCGACGGTCCGAGGATGGCGACGCTCAGCCTCGACGTGTTCCGCAACCAACTGCTCGTGAAGGGGGGCTATGCGAGTCCTGCCAACGCCGTACCGCAGCTCGTCTTCAGCCTGCTCGCCTCGGCCGGCGCCGAGGCGAGCGTGACGATCACCAATCTCGAGCAATTCGGCACGCCCACCGTGACATGACCCCGCGCGGCACGCGGGCGTGGTGACGGCGAACATCTCGTCGCCGGACCGAGGAACCGCCCCGACGCTCATCGACTCACAGCGGCGGGTTCAGCCGAGACCGGCACAGCCGCCCATGCCACACTGCGGTCGGCCACATCCCCCGGGCTCGGGTGCGCCTGCGGATGATCCGGCCACGTGCCCGGCTACCACGCTCATCAGCTTCGTGAGGCGGCTTCCATTGCAGTGCGGACAGGCCGGCTTCTCGTCGCCGCGGATGAGCAATTCGACCCGTTCACCACAGCGATCACAGACATATTCATACAGCGGCATCGCATCCACTCCCGACGATTCTCTCGTGCCATCGACTCTATCGACTCATTGTACGCCGCACGCATCAGGCGAAGATGGCCTCCACCGGCCGGCCGTGGCCGTCCTCGGTCGCATAGAAGGGGCGGTTCTCGATGTCGAAGACCGTCTTCGGACTCATGCCCATCGCCGCGAAGAGCGTGGCATGGAGATCGGTGATCGTGACCGGGTTTTCGACCGCGACACAGGGCCGTTCGTCAGCGGTCTTTCCGTAGACGAAGCCCCGCTTCACGCCACCGCCGAAGAGCACGACCGTCGAGCCGCCGGTGAAATGACGGTGCTGGCCGTAGTGATTGGGCAGCTGCAGGAAGTCCTTGGGGGAATTGGCCTGGTCGCCGGCATCCGCACCGCCGGGCTTCCCCTCGATGATCATGTCGCGACTGAACTCGCTGGCGATTACCACGAGCGTCCGGTCGAGGAGCCCACGGGCCTCGAGATCCCGCACGAGCGTGGCGATCGGCCGGTCGATCTCCTTGTGCAGGCGGGCGACCGTCTCATGCCCACGATCGTGCGTGTCCCAGTGCACGAAGGGGATGTACTCCGTCGTGACCTCGACGTAGCGGGCGCCGTTCTCGACGAGCCGTCTGGCGAGCAGGCAGCCCCGGCCGAAGCGACCGGTGTCGTACGCCTCCTGCACCTCCTTCGGCTCGAGCGTGATGTCGAAGGCCTCACGCTCCTTGGCCCCGAGCAGGCGGTGGGCGTTGTCGAGACTGCGCAGAAGCGACTCCTGGTGATGATCACTCGCGAAGCCGGCCTTCGGCGACGCCTGGACGAGCCGCTTGAAGTGCTCGTAGCGGTTGGCGAAACGACCCGGCTCCATGCCCGTGGGCGGACGCACAGCCAGGGCCGCCTGCTCCGGATATGGAAGATTCATCGGCCCGTATTCGCTGCCGAAGAAGCCGGGGGTGGTGAAGGCCTTGATCTCCTCGTTTTCACCGATGCCTTCGAGACGCTGCCCGATGTTGACGAAGGCCGGCATCACGGGGTTGCGTGGGCCGAGCACGCGGGCCATCCAACTGCCGATGTGAGGACAGGCGACGGTCTGCGGCGGGACGTAGCCCGTGTGCCAATGGTACTGGTGCCGCGAATGGAGGATCGCCCCCAGATCGGCCTGCACGTGCGAGCGCACGAGCGTGCCCCTGTCGAGCACCTGCGCGATCTCCGGAAGTCCGTCCACGATCCGGCAGCCGTCGATCGCGGTGGGGATCGAAGGGAAGGTGCTGATCACGTCGGCCACGGCCAGGCCCGGTTCGAAAGGCTTGTGCTTCTTGGGATCGAACGTATCGGGAGCGGCCATACCACCTGCCATCCACAGCACGATCATCGCGTCGGCCTTGGCCGGCGGATGGAGAATCCGCCCCCCATCCGCATCGATGGCCCGCGCCCGCGGCTCGGGCCGGGCGAGGGTTGCCGTTGCGGTCGCGGCGAGGCTCTTGAGGTAGGGACGACGGGTTTGCATCTCCACGCTCCAACTTCTTCAGTGCTTCGATCGACCACACCGACCCGACTCATCGCACCAGCTGAAATTCCGGCAGCATGACCACCGTCCAGAGACAGTCGGCCACGCTCTCTTTCGACGGCTCAACTCCGAGGATCGCCAGCACGGCCGCCTCCTCTTCGTCCACCGGCGGACGTGACAGCGCCGCCAGGAAGATCCACCGTGCGATCGAGGCGGGGTCGGGCCCGCGCTCTGCGAGGATCCGCTCCCCACCCCGCAGGAATGTCTCGTTCAGGGCCGACTCATTGGCCAGCTGGATCGCTTCGAGCGTCGTCAGATCGGTCGGCCGGCTCGTGACCACCTGATCCCGGTTGGGCCTCCCGAGCGCCGCCATCAGTGGCGTCGCCTTCACGAGCGACGTGCGCACCATCGGCATCGACCCCGATGTGGTGAGTGATGCGAGCATCGAGGTGAAAGCGACATCCGCGGAGGCCCAGACCGACTGGTTGGCGACCTCGACCGCCGCCTGCCAATCCGTGGGCTCCTGCCCCATGGAAAATCGACCGTTCCTGCCAGGCTCGACCGCAGTCCACCGCCAGGAGGCATCGGTGCCGACCGGCACGTCGACACCGTCGGCCAATCGGATCCTCAGTTCCAGCCTGAGCGCCGCAGGCCCGCCGGCGGCGGCGTTGGCGGCGAGCACCAGGATCTCATTTTTTCCCTTCCGCAAGGAACCGGTGACGATCGCCCCTTCGGGACGGGACCATTCGTTCACGGAGGCGGTACGACGTCCGTTGACGAACACCGTGGCCTCGTTGTCGCACGTCACCGCGAGTGCCGCGTGGATCGGATCGTGCGCTAAATCGAATGACCGCTCGAACGATCGC
>JBJTBB010000502.1:0-2972 GCA_046091125.1 Planctomycetaceae bacterium | reverse complement strand
GTCTCATACGACTCTCGCCGCGAGGCGTCGAGGAACGCACAGGTGTTGACGATCACGAGATCGCTCCCTCGAGGTTCCCGCACCATCCGCCAGCCGTCGGCCGCCAGCAGGCCGAGCATTCTTTCAGAGTCGACGAGATTCTTGGGGCAGCCGAGGCTGACCATTGAGAAGGTGCCGCGTGTCAGCAGACCGACGGAATCGTGATCGTCCTTTGGAGACGCGCCGTCGGTGGCGAGCGCATCGTCACCAAGGATTGGGAGGCCGATCATGAATTGACTCCACCGTTCGACGCCGACCGTGCGAGGATCAGGCGATCGAGCTCCTCACGCAGGCGAGGCAGGATCGCGTCGTATGGGAATGCACCCAGTTCCGCACTCCGTCTCTTAAGGTTGACGTGGGTTGGCCCGCACCACAGCCCGAGGTCGGCGTCGTCAGTCTCCCCGGGGCCATTCACGCGGCAACCCATTACGGCGATCGTGATCGCATGATCGCGGGCGTAGTCGGTCATGCGTCGGACCTCCTCAGCCAGCTCGATGAAGGCTTCGTTCTCAACCCTGGAGCAGCTCGGGCAGGAGATGATGTTGAGCGAGGAGAGGCCGTAGTCAACGACGCTGCGCACCCTCCCGGCGGCGATGTCTGCGAGGATGGCCCTGGCCGCGGTGATCTCCTCGTGCTTGCGGGCATTGGGAACCGTCAGCGAAACGCGCACCGTGTCGCCGATGCCGCGGCTGACGAGCTGTTCGAATGCGATCCGGGTTTTGATGATGCCGTCGGGCGGCATGCCCGCCTCGGTCACGCCGAGGTGTAGTGGGACGTCCGGCCGCTCGGCTGCGAATCGGCGGTTGACCTCGATCACTTTCATCGGATCGGAGTCCTTGAGCGACACGCAGTATCGCGTGAAGCCGATCGAGTCGAGGAGTTCGCAATGCTCGAAGGCGCTCGCCAGCATCGGGCCGATCGAGTCGTCTTCGGCGAAGAGTTCCTTCTTGGCCGGGTCGACACTGCCGCAGTTCACCCCTACCCGCAGGGCGCAGTCGTGGTCGGCCGCCACACCCGCGATGAAGCGGACCTTCTCCTGCCAGGGTTTTTCCCGCTCATGGTGATACAGGTGACCCGGGTTGTATCGCAGCTTGTCGACGTGTGGGGCCGCATCGAGTGCGAGGCGGTAGTTCTCCTGGAGGTCGATCGCCAGGTTGGCCTTCGTTCCCTCTCGGATGGCCGGGAGCGCAGCCACGTCGGTCCGTGAATCGACTGCGATGCGGACGATCCCCGCCCCCGCGGTGTGCAGTTCGTTCACCTGCGAAAGGGTCGCCTCGACGTCCGAGGTGTGCGTGGCGGTCATGCTCTGGGGGGCGATGGGGTGACCCGCCCCGATGGTCAGGCCTCCGATCCGGACGGTACGTGTGGGATTGCGGACGATTTCGAACAAGGGGGCGGCTCCGTAGGCTGTTGAAAGACTGTCGCCCGGAGGCGACAACTGCCCGACCAACCATACCAGCCCCGCCCTCGGGCGGCGAGGGAACCATGCCACTCGAGCCGACCCTGCATGTCGTCCTTCACGAGCCGGAAATCCCACCGAACACCGGAAATATCGGCCGCACCTGCGTGGCCATCGGTGCGAAGCTTTGGCTCGTCCGGCCGCTAGGGTTCTCACTGAACGACTACTACCTCCGTCGGGCGGGACTCGACTACTGGGAGAAGCTCGACTGGGAAGCGGTTGACTCGTGGACGCATCTCCTCGAGCGGTTGCCACGGGAGCCGGATTGGCTCTTTTCCGCACGGGCGAGCCGGCTTTACACGAGTGTCCATTATGAGCGGGGCTGCGTGGTGGTTTTCGGAAGCGAGACGAGCGGCCTGCCGCGGGCGATCGTCGAGCCCCGTGCCGACCGGACGCTCCTGATCCCATCCAGGCCAGACGTGCGGAGTCTCAATCTCTCCAATGCGGCCGCAATCGTGTGCTACGAGGCGGTTCGTCAGTGGGGGCCCGGGGCGATCATGGATCGGCCGACACCCGCTGATAAACCGGCAAGTGGCGGTAATACGACTCCAGCATGAGAGTCAGCAGCGTCGTCATGTACAGTCTCCCGCCGGCGGTCGAACCCCACTGGTCGTAAGTCGTTTCCCAGCTCCCTTTTTCGCGGCCGCTTGTGACCTGCTCCCTGGGAAGCTCTTTCCGCATCACGTCATTCCAGCGTTCCCAGACGTCTCCACCCAGATTGTGAAAAACCTGCGTCTGGTAGTACCAGGCATAGACGTTCTTGCCACGGTGACGAAAGCTGATCGGCGATCGTTCGAGCAGGCCCCGGACGCCGGCGGTGATCCGTGGATCGTCGCGGTCCCAGCCAAGGTGCTGACGACAGAGCAGTCCCTCGGCCGCGAGCGCGGGTCGATAGACGAACACCTTCTGTGTCGGAAGGATCTGGTAGCCGTAGCCGTCGGTCGGCATATTCCTCTCATCGACGCAGATGCCCGATTCCTCTGTGAGGTGCACCGCGTCCAGGAACGCGTTGAGGCGGTCGTATGTCTGCTGCGGGATGCTCATCCCAGCCATCTCCGCCGTCCTGAGAGCCATCAGGAACCAACCCGTCACTGACATGTCCCCCTTTTTGTCGGCGCTCCGATCCGGTGGAGAATAGCGCCACCCTCCGTCGGGCATCTGGGAGGCCACGGCGTACTCGACCGAACGCTTCGCGGCGCTCGCGAGCCTCTCGCGGAGCTTCGGATCGGCGGCCATGGCGGATGCCTCACAGATCGCGATCAAGGTCTGCGCGTGGGAATACATCAAGTGCTGGTCGGGGATCGGGCCTGCGTCGAACGTTCCGTCGGGCCGTTGCCGCGACAGCAGTTGTTCCCAGCCAAGTCTCACCGAGTCCGCATGACGCCCGTTGGCGTCACTCGTGCCGGCTCCCTGCAGGGCCAATAGCGCCCTGGCGGTGGCAGCCAGTTGGTTCTCCTGGTTGCCGCCGTCGGGG
>JBJTBB010000501.1:0-11998 GCA_046091125.1 Planctomycetaceae bacterium | reverse complement strand
TCGGGAGCCGGACCGAGTCCGCGCACGAGTCGGCATCCGCTCGAGGCGGACAGTCCCTCGAGGACGAGGAGGGTCACAATCCCTCGCCACACGATCGCATTCCATGGTGGACGACGATGCATGAGAGGTTTCGGTCGATGTGACCCAGGTGGTCGTCCGGAAAACCGGCGATCGGATCGGCTGAAGGCAGCGAGAAAGGTAGCGGGACCGGGCCGCCCCGGAAACATGAGCCTCGCCGCTCATTCAGCGGCATGGACCTCGCCGGCCCCCCGGGGACGCAGCCCCACCAGATCGTCCCGACGAATGCGATTCCGGGCAGCTTCGATGGCGTGGTGACCGTGCCGCTGACCCCGGATTGCCCATGCCCCCGAGTTGCCATCGATTCCCCGGCCCACTCCGACGCGAACAAGCCTTGTTCCCGATCCACCGCTTCAGTTATTCCCCGACGGACCCGCTGTCGGTGTGCCCCCCTTCGTCAGCCTTGCGGAACTCGGGCCTTGGCAAACGAATTCGACACCAACGGCTCCACCGCCTCGATCCATCGGAGCACCTTCGGAAGATCGGGGCGAGGATGTCTCGCAAGGGTCATTTCGACCGTGATGCCAATGGTGGTGTTCCTCGCAGCCGGATGCGATGTGCGGGATGAGCCCGTTCGCCAGATGGTGGAGCGCTGGCCAGGATTGGGGGCGAGCGGCGGATCGCTCGTGTCCGGGGGTGCGAGGGAAATGACGATTGAGTTCGTCGAGGATCACGCCATGTCGCGGGTCCGGGCCGATGCCGAAGGCAGGTCGCTGATGATCCTTTTTCGGGCAGCTTGGTGTCGTCATTCCGCGGAAATGGCCCGTGGCATCCTTCTCGATCCGGAGATCGTGCGCCGTTCACGCCGTTTCATCTGCGTCGCGGTGGACGCCGACCGCGATCGCGCCGTTTGCAGGCAATATGGGGTGAACGGCTTCCCGACCATCCTCGTGGTGGATGCCGATGGAACGGAAGTCGAGCGACACGTCGGGGCCATGTCTGCGGAGCACATGGCCAAATTGCTCGATCAGTCGGACCGGATCCGCCAGGCGCGGGCGGTGACGACCCCGGGACGCTGATGGGGCCTGAGGTACGCCCTCCCAGGGCGTACGGCCTGCGCAGGTTGCCCTGTTTGGCGGCATCCTGTACGACAACCGTCTTTGTCACGCGATCCGGCGCGGCAACCCGGCACGAAGGGTTCTGGACGAATGCGGTGGCCTTGGCGGAAACGCGAGGGGGATTCCGAGCGGTTCCACCCATATCCGTGGTACAGCCCACGGTTCTGGCATGGGATGCCCATGCCCGTCTGGTTCGGGCTGCTCGCGGAGAACCGCCTGCGGGTGTCCCCGGAAGGGCTGGGACTCCTGGCCACCGTCACGGCGCTCTCCGCTTTCAACTCACTCGCAGGGCCGATGTCGGATGCTCGGTTCGCCCGGCGACTGCGGTCCCGCAAGCCGCATCCGGCGCCGCTGTTCATCGTCGGCCATTGGCGGAGCGGTACCACGCTCCTTCATGAACTGATGATGCTCGACGAGGAGTTCTGCTGTCCGAACACCTATCAGTGCTTCGTACCGGGACACTTTCTCCTGACGGAGTCGGTACTGACCTGGGTCATGTCGGGGCTCATTCCGCCGAAGCGGCCGATGGACGACGTGGCGGCAGGCTGGGATCGTCCGCAGGAGGATGAGTTTGCGCTGATGAACATGGGCGCACCGTCTCCATACCGTCGCATGGCATTCCCCGCCACGGCTCCGGACCATCCGGAGGCCCTCGATCTGCTCAAGCTCTCCCAGGCTGAGCGCGATCGCTGGAAGCGGGCCATGAACCGGTTTCTCGTGCTGCTGTCGGCCCGTGACCCACGACGGCCGGTGCTCAAGAGTCCTCCCCACACAGCTCGCATTGGAGACCTGTCGGAGCTGTTTCCCGAGGCCAGGTTTCTGCACATCGTGCGAGACCCGTTCGTCGTGTTCCCGTCCACCGTGCGGCTCTGGCGATCGTTGCATGCCGTCCAGGCCCTGCAGCGGGACCGACTGGAGACGATCGAGCCGTACGTCTTCAACGCCTTCGACGAGATGTACGGGGCGTTCGAGCGGGATCGCGGGGCGGTCGGGAGCCGTCTGCACGAGGTGCGATACGAGTCGCTCGTGGCCGACCCCGTCGCGACGCTTTCCACGACGTACGAAGCGCTCGGTTTGGGTGATTTCGGCCGGATGCGTCCCGCGCTCGAGCGTCACGTCGCATCGATGCGCACCTACCGTACGAATCGGTACGAAATCGATCCTGACTTTGCGGGGCGAATCGCCGCCCACTGCGACTCGTTCATCAAGCGCTACGGCTACGAGACAGCGGCACCGACCTCCTGATCGATCCCTTCAGCCGGGCGACCGGATCGCCGGTGATGCGACGTTGGCCTGGATCGGATGGCTGATCGCTCGCGCGCGATCGCCGTTGCCGGCTCGAGCCGCCTGCGCTCCTCCTCGTATTCCCTCGGAGTCATGCGAATGCTCCGCTCGAATCGTCGGAGCGTAAGCCAATGACGGACGATCGCGATCGCCGCGCAGGCTGTCAGAACGACCGCCGTGGCGCGCATCCCCTCACGCAGCGCGGTCGATGCGGGGATCGGCTCGGAGACTCCATTCATCCCAGCCGCGTGCCGGAGGGCTGCAACGCACGCCGCACCGCTGGCGAGCCCGGCGAGCAGGTTCGAACAGACTCGCGTCCACGCTCCTCTGAACATTCTGGCAAGACCGGCTGCGGGATTCACCCGGCGAAACGTCGGAGCGAATCTGTGCGGAGACGGGACAGGGCGATCGACGACCATGTGAATCATCAAGGAAACCACAGCCGGCACAACGAGGATCCCAAATAGGACGACACCGATCCGAATGACCGACGTCGTGATGTCATCGACATTCCTGTCACCGTGCGGGACCCATCCGAGATCACTCGGTGCGAGCCGCTCGGGAACGGCGGCGGAAACGCTCGCACGCATCAGGCGACAGACCGCGTCCTCGAGACATGGGAGCGTGATGACCACCACGGCCGTCAGTGCCGCGAGCGATGCGAGGGACGCAGGCACGGCCACCGTGGGCCGAGCACCCTGTTCGATGGCCTCCGCCCGCCGCGTGGGCGTCGCCGGGAGTGTCCGATCCTCAGGATCGCTCACGTCATCGCTCCGAGTGGGTCGGGCCGGTCGACGACGTGTGGGAAAAGGATCCGACCGCCCGCTCGAGTGGCCCCTCGAGGGCGTTGCCGAGTCGACCCGCCCACAGGTCGCCCGCGAGCACGATGGCCACGAGCGCCACGATCATCGTGGCGGCCTGCAGGAGTCCGGGACCGGGACTGAGATTCGCGGTTCGCAGGACGATTGCGGTTGTCAGTCGGAATGTCACGAGCGCCGTCAGAAGCGGAATCGCGAGGGAGACGGCGATCGTGAAGCCACTCGATGCCAGCTCGAGGACGAGTCGGCCGACGTCGGCCTCCCCCCAGGCTCCGGGAGGCATCGACCGGTAACTGCCGATCAAGCCGCCGACGATCCATCGTTCCCCGCCGGCGGAGAAGAAGGCGGCGGTACCCATCCAGAATGCGAGCTGCGCGAGGGCGCCCGACGTCCCGATGATCGACTCGACTGGAGAGGGCTCGTCCGCCGTGACATCCGACTGCGGATCCTCGCCGACGGCCGAGAGGGCGAACGATACGGCCCACGACACGGCCGCGGAGACGGCCGCGACACAGAATCCCATCGCGCAGCCCACGATCGCTTCCAATGGCACGATCGCGAGCGACTGAGCCGAATCCGCGGCGTTGAACGCATGGGGGAGGCAGGCTGCGGACAGCGCGATCGTGGCGGCGATCCGGATGCGCAGACACCTACCGGGAAGGAGCGGCCAGCTACCCGCTGCCACGAAGCCGGCCGATCGCGCGAGGACGCAGAGCGTCGGCAGGAGTGAGATGGGCAGTGGATCGTTCACTTCAGGGGCCCAGGGACGTCACGAGAAACTCCGAAAGCCTCTCGACCATCCAAAAGATGGTGAAAAACAGTACCGCCGCGACGGAAAGCAGTCGGATCGCAAGACCGATCGACGGGTCATGAAGATTCATCGAAGACTGCAGAAGCGATGCTCCGCCGCCGACGACGAAGCCGACGACCACGACCGGTGCGGCGACGATGGCCACGACCATGATGCCCTCCCTGATCATCGCCGCCAGATCGAGTGAATCCATCTTGGATGGTCTCCAGAGGTGCGTCACCACGACGACGGCACGGCGACACACTCAGGCCGGAAGGTATCCACCCACGAGCGCTCGAACCACGAGTGTCCATCCATCCGCCACGACGAACACGAGCAGCTTCAGGGGCAGGCTCACCGTGGATGGCGACAACGTCGGGAGCCCAGCGGTCGCCACCACGACACCCGCAACCACGTCGATCGCGAGAAAAGGAATCAGTAGTTTGAGTCCGATCGAAAAGGCGGTCTTCAATTCGCTGACAAGAAAAGCGGGAAGCAGAATATCGAGCGTATCGGCGGCACCGGAGCCGTCCATGGCGACGACCGACGGCACCGTGCTGGCGGCTCGATCGTTGGCTCGTGACCCGATTGTCGCGAAATACGCCAACGTCTCCTGGTTGCCCGTGGCATCGATCTGCGAACGCATCCACGCTCGCAGCGGCTGAGAGCCTCGGTCCAAGGCCTGCGACAGCTGGATCCTTCCTTCAGCGAGCGGCTCGACGCCCTCCGCCCAGCAGTTCCGCCAGACCGGCCACATCACCAGTGCGGTCAGGAAGAGCGCCAGGGACGTCACGATCTGGTTGGAAGGTATCCCGCCTGCCCCAAGGCCCTGTCGGAGCAGCGAAAGAACGACGCTCATGCGAACGAAGCAGGTGGCCATGAGCAGCACGGCTGGTGCCAGACTGGCTACACCGAACACGAGCGCCGCGGTGATCGACGCGCCTCCCGAACGGCCGGAGAAAAAAAGGTCGACAATCTGCTGCAGCCCACCGTCCTTGGATTCGGTCGTCTTGTCGGTCCCGATGGTTGAGGTTGCATCGGACGGGATTCCCTTCGATCCAGGCTCGAGCCCCGGCGCACCCGTTCCCAGACCCGGCTGTGTTCCTATCGACGCGACATCCGGGCCGACTTCGGCGGTGGCGTTCACTGCCGCGAGCGGTGGGTCGGCGAGAACGATCGCGGTGTTCGCCCAAACGACGCCCAGCGCGAGGCAGGTGCCCCCGAGGAGGCTTCGGCGGCGCCTGATTCCAGGCACCACCGTGGCCCACAGCATGCAGGCTGCTAGTCGTGGCGACAGGCCGTGAACCCTGGCAGCCGCGTCGTTCCTGCGAGGTCCTTGATTCGGACTCTTCTCTTCATCGACCTTCTTCGGCGACGGAGTGTCGATCGTGGCATCCGGACGTGGGGGCTCACCCAGCTCCGCGGGAGCGTTCGCTTCGGCCGACGCGGACGGCTGACGCGGTAGCAAAGCGACCGACGGACGGCGAGTAGGTGGTGGGTCGACGTCGGGTCCGGCAACGGCCGTGCGAGCGTCGGGGGCGGGTTGATCGCCAGGTGAGCGATGCTCGGCGTCGGTCAGGGGACCGGTGAAGACACGTCCGGTCCGAAGATCGGTGACGGCCACACGCTCGGCCGGAAGGCCGGCTATCGACGCCGCGACGAGCACCCGAATCGCCCGAACCCTTTCCGCCTCCAAGGACTCCTCGTGCTCCGTCTCGATGCTCACGCTCGCAGTCTTGTCGCCCGCCCCCCGCCCGATCATCGCCTCTTGCGTATCGACGAGGACGCTGGCACGACGGATGCCGGGCATCGAGCAGAGCACGAGCGACAATTCCTCCTGGGTCGCAACGCGTAGCAACTCGGCCTGAGTGGCCCGACTCTGCCAAGGACTGTTGCGCTCGAGCGCCCGTCGCAGGCTGCCACCGAATTCCTTGGGCAGAGCGCCCGCGTCGACGAGCGCCCTGACGTAGTCGCTCTGCTTCGCCTTCGGCACCAGGATCCGTCCCTCCTCGACGACGTAGTCGACGAGTTTCGCCCGATTGAAGGCGGCTTCCATCAGGGCAAGGTCGCTGGTCGGCAGCCTCGCATCCGTCAAAACGTGGACGCGTCCGGCATCGTGGCGCTCCCGAACGAGCCAGCCAACCGAACCGGCCGACGTGGCGACGATCGCGATCGCGGCGATCCGCGACGGCGTGACGATCCGTGTCAGGTTCGGTGGAAACATCTGGAACCAGCCGTCCATGGTCACCCTCAGGCGGCAAGCTGTCTTTTCAAGGAACGGGGCAGACGGAGGATGAAAGCCGTCCCGCCGTCGGGGCAGTTGAACACGTCGATCCCCCCGCCGAGTCCTTCCGCGAGGCGGTACGCCGCCGCGAGCGCGAGACCTTCACCGTCGCTCTTGGTGGAGAACCCCGGCTCGAAGAGCCAGGCGCGGGCATGGCCGGAAAGGCCCTGTCCCGAGTCGGCCACCTCGATTTCCACGGCGTCCTCGTACGTGACGCTTGTGAGCACCACCTCTCCCCGTGGCCCCGCCGCGTCGATCGCGTTGTTGACGAGTGTCCGGAGAATGCGAGTGAGCGTGGAGGGCGGGACCACGACCGCGCCGTCATCATCGGCGTCCAGAACGATGGTGGGAAGCACCGTGTCGCGGGAGGATTTCACTTCGGACAACACGGCCTCGAGCACCGTCCCCGGGAAGATGTCGGTCGAACCGCCGCACATACCGGATCGTGACGGGGCGGCAGTGTCGACGAGATCCCCGAGGTGCGCGAGCGTCGCCGCCAGATCGCCCACTTCGCTGGCCATGCGGCGGATGGCGACGGCGTCGCCACGATCCGCCAGTACCGAGGCGTCCAACTGTCCGATGTCGGCGACAACCTTCGACAGGCGGCCACGAAGTCGCTCGAGGCTGCGCCGGGCGACGTCCGCGAGCCTGCTGGATGAAGACGGCCTGACCGGACGGACGGCGACGGGCCTACGCGTCGCCGAGACCGGCGGTAACGCTCGCCCTGACCCGTGCCGGCGGCCTTCATCCTGTCCGACTGGAGCGATCCGAAGAGGCCGCGCCCGCTCCCCGGTCTTTGAACCATCGAAGTCGTCGGAGTGGTCATTTGGCCCAGTCATCCAACCTCCATGTTCTCCGAGACGGCGGACCATCTTTTTCACCGACTCCGCCGTTGACCATTCCTCGAGAACGATCCCTCCGCGAACACTTTTTCACACTCGCCGCTGGACAAGGGTCATCCTTCGATCGATCGCTCAGTTCGGGACCGTGCAGCGGCTCTCACTGCCGTCACACACCTGCTCCATGACCCACCGATTCACGTCACCGAGCATCGCGGAGGTCATCATGCCCGCGGATGGGTAGAGGCGGACCGCGAGGGTGCCCCCTGCCGCGTGGAAAAGTCGCAGCGTCCGATCGAGTCCGCGGGCCGTGTCCGAACTCTGCCGGCAACAGAGGAGCATCGGCAGCCTTCGGACGCTCGCGAGCCTCGCAAACGCCGCCTCGCCCTCGGGGAACTCGCCACCGATCGAGATGACGCCGCCGAATAGATCAGCATGCCGACACCCGATCCGAAAGGCCTCGGTTCCGCCGTCTCCCTGCCCAACGAGAAAGATCCTCGAGGGATTGATCGATGCCTCCTGCTCCGCTCGGGCGACCGCCTCCCAGATACATGACTCCACGTCCGAGACTCGCGGCGATCCGACTCCGGATTCCGAGCACGGGGATGCGATGGTGAGAGCCTGTGGCAGGCCCGATGGCAGGATCGCTACGTGGTTCCGAAAACTGACCTGCGACATCACTCGCCCCAGATCGAACCGTGATGACCGCGACTCGGGAAGCCAGACGAGGAGTGGATAGCGGTATTTCGGCTCATAGCCCTGCGGCAGGAAGAGCATTCCTCGATCACCGGCTGCGCGCGAATGGGTCGCTCTCCCTTCCCCCGCGTGCTCGACCGACGCACCGGGCACGTCGTCCCGAGTGACGTCGAGGATCGGCTTAACGCGATTCTCACCGGGATCGAAGAGCCGGAGTCGATGATCTGTTGAGACGCGGCGTCGTTGCATCGCGGTTTCTCCTCGGACTCCCCCTCGACATCGACCGACCCCGCAACCGACGGCTGCGTGGATGGACCGCATTCGGGAAGGGAGGGTTTGTAGCGGAGTCGACGCGGAGCGGACAATGTCAGATTGGGCGGCTTTGGTAGGCAACAAAGCCCGCAAAGCACCCGTGAATCTCGAAAAGATGGGGATGCCACCGGCGTCCGGGCGCGGACGCGGAAAGAGGGGCGATGACCTCGCTCACTGATCGGTCGGGACGGACGTGTCGGACGTCATGCCGTGAGCCGATCCATTGCGGAGACGAGTTCCTTGACTGCGGCGATGCTGGCATCGAGGGCGGCCCGCTCGGACGGCTCCAGTGCGAGTTCGACGACCCGTTCCACGCCGCCGGCTCCGAGTACGACCGGAACGCCGACGAAGTATCCCCCCACACCATATTCGGCGTCACAGTAGGCGGCACAGGGCACCAGACGTTTCTTGTCGCGCACGATCGCCTCCACCATCTGCGCCGTCGCGGCGGCGGGAGCGTAGTACGCGCTGCCGGTCTTGAGAAGGCCCACGATCTCGGCGCCACCTTTGCGGGTGCGATCGACGATCGCCGCCAGTCTGTCGGATGCAATCAGTTGGGTGACCGGGATGCCACCGATGCTCGTGCACGAAGGGATGGGGACCATCGTGTCTCCATGGCCGCCGAGCAGCATCGCGGAGATGTCCTCCACGCTCACGCCCAACTCCATCGCGAGGAACGCCCGATACCTCGCCGTGTCGAGGATCCCGGCCTGCCCCATGACCCGCTTCGCGGGAAAACCCGTCACCTGGAACATGCGTTGAACCATGGCGTCGAGCGGGTTGCTGACGACGATGACGATCGCTCCGGGACTCGTTTCCCGGATCCTTGCCGCGACGTCACCAACGATTCTGGCGTTCGTTGACAGGAGATCGTCGCGGCTCATACCCGGCTTTCTCGCGATGCCGGCGGTGACCACGATGACGTCACTGCCGGCCGTTTCCGTCCAATCGGTCGTACCCGTGAGCCGTGCGTCAAACCCCATGATCGGAGATGCCTGGAACAAGTCGAGCGACTTCCCCGCCGGCATGCCCTCGGTCTGAGGGATGTCCAAGAGCACGATGTCGCCGAGTTCGGCGGCAGCGCACCAGTGAGCGGTGGTGGCACCGACATTGCCGGCACCGATGATCGAAATCTTTGCTCGTCGCATGGCATGAATCCTGGAGAAGGTGCGGAGGTCTGCAACCGCTCGAGAGTGTCGGGATGGAAGGGCAGCGCCGCAAGGGTCGGCCGTGCCGTTCGGGGTCGACGCTCCAGTACGTCTCCGGCACGAGCCCCCCAGGAAACCGGTCAGACGGCGGCCGGGGGGTCGAAGCGTTCGGGCAGCGAGCGGGCGTGGTCCCGTTCGGCGCGTCTGGTGTCCCTGCCGGCGAGCCAGGCGAACCCAACAAGCGCGACGGCCGTCAAGACGGCGAGTCCGGTCAAGACCCATGTCAGGGGCGACCCGCTCGCAGTGGGACGGGGGGCCGGATGCCACGTTGGTCGATTGCCGATCAACAGGGGCGACTCTCGTTCGAGACCATTTTCGGACGTGGCATATCGATACCGTTTGAACGCGAAGCCCGACACGTCGACGCTCTCCGTCATGTCCTCACCGCTGGGCATGCCCTCCGGCAACGATCGCACGCAGCACACGACCGGATAGGACTGTTGGACGCGGCCGTCGATTTCAAGGAGCGGCGTATCCACGAACACGAACAATTCCCAGTAGTGGTCACTGCCGATCTCGCGACGACGCTCCGGCGAATCGACGGTGATTCGGGTGGCACGGCGGGCCGTTCCTGAGATCGCGACGGGCTGCCCGCGATGGGCCGCGATCCACTTCTCCGCTGGGTTGATCAGCGTCACGATGTCCGGGGAAGCGGAGGCGGACGCCTGGCGGAGCGCCGAGGGTTTCACCCGACCGGCGGCGGCGAGTGACGCGTAGAAGGCATCCGCTTCGGATGGCTCGAGTCCACGGCCGTCCTGGACTCCCTCGAAGAGTGCGTAATCCATCCCGAGATCACCCAGAGTGGTCCCGGGAAACCAGGCAATCGACGATGACACCAGCAGGATCGTCGCCGGTCGGGACGGCGGATCACGATCCGTCGCGTCAGCAGGCGTGGTCGACGACTCCTCCTGCCAGATGGGTCCCGGTCCAACCACAAGTCCCACCGCCTCCGAGCGCTCGAGCAGGGGAACACTCGACACCCACTCCTCCGGCGCCTTGCCCGTCAGAATGTCGGCGGTCCATCCCTGATCCGTCTCGAGTCGGACGACGTCGAAGAAACGACGGTCATGAAGCGCAGCGTCCTGTTCGGATAGCCGAATACGCTTCACGTGCGATGCCCTCCCGGAGACCCGAACCATCCCACGCGATGCGTCGGCTCGATTCGGCGTGGCGTCGAGTACGTGAGCCTCGGATCGCCAGCGTGACTCCGAGGATCGCGGGGCATTCTCCAGTCGAGCGAGCAGCCGCAGGGCCACGCCCTGCATCGACTCCGACCAGCTTCCGCCGGAAGTCAGAACCTGGCACACGTCGGGCCCCAGACCGAGTGTCTCGAGATACGATCCGACACCTCCGGGCGAGGCCTCCTGTGGCTGTGGCTCCGAGTCAACGGCCCGGATGGGCTTCATTACGGTGCCTCCGGCAACGAGCCATATCAAGGCCGCTGAAAGCGGAAGAGTTGGACGAATCGAGCTCATGATTCGGGAGGGTCCTTCAGGGCGTTGGCCGACTGACTGAGGAGTTCCGCGACGCCACCATCGATTCCTTCGGTGTCGATCGTCGAATCCACTCCGTCGGCCAGCGTCGGGCGGGACAGCGACGACAGTACCGTTCGGGGCCGATGGCCCGCCGACCTGCGGTTGAGCAGCCAGAGCGAAGCGGACGCGGCGCCGACCATCACCGCCATGAAGGCCATGATGACCAGTCCGAACCACGCGGTCGACGAGGAGGGAGCCGGTTTCGCGAGCGGAAGGGGGGACCTCGCCACGACAAGCGGAGCCGTGCGGATCGCGTCGGTTGCACGATAGGCCCACCGCTTGAAGAAATACCCGAGCACCTCGACCGAAAGATCGATCGTCGTGTCGGCCTTTTGTTGACCCGCGCGAATGCTCGACTCCACCGGAGGATCGAGAAAATACACGACGATCGGAGACGGCGGGCCATCGTGGGGCCTCACCCATGCCTGCCAGTATCCATCGATATTTGAGGAGTTCGTCGGTGCGGCCACCCACTCGAGCCTGCGAATCGAACCCTTGAAGCGAACGAGCCTCCCCCGAAAGCTTTCTGGCTGAGCGAAGAGCTCGTTGAAACTGACCGTCGTCGGATGCGATGCCAGAAGCGACTGAGGAGACGCACTGCGGAGTGTTTCAAAAAGCCCGAACCAGGCTTCGGAGTCGGATTCACGAAACACGGTGTCGTCCTGCACGGCGGCAAGGGCACGCGCGTTCGCTCCAAGTTCGAGTCCTCCGAGCGAAGGAGCTTCCTCCACCGGATCGATCAGCACGACGTCGTCCGGTCCTTGAGTCGCCGCTGGGTCGACGAGGCCCTCGAGACCCGTTCGATCGGCAGCTTCGTGGAGCACGGTATCGACCTGGGCAGGGCCCGGCTCCGGGGGCGGACGAAAACGACGTTCGATCCATGTGCCGACGAGCACCGCGAGGACCGCAGGCGGCATCACCATCCAGAACAGCCGCCGCTGCTCCGGCCGAGAGAGATAGTTTCGCGGACGCGGTCGCCCGCGCCTGGACGCAGGACGGCTCGAGTCCTCCCGGCCGATCACGAAGTCATCGTCGGCGGGTTGCATGAGGCGTCGCCCCCCCCAGGAGGAACCGTGGGCGTCGGCTGATCGAAGTT
>JBJTBB010000500.1:0-3372 GCA_046091125.1 Planctomycetaceae bacterium | reverse complement strand
CCCCACGCCCAAGGGACCCGGCACCGAATCCCAGGAGTGCGACGGCTTCAACACGACCTTCGTCCGGGGCTGCCATTGGGCCGCGACCGGTGGGGTCGACCTGCCGCTGCCGTCTGACTTTCCGTCTGGCGAGCGGCCATCGAGCCGTCCGTTTGCGGATTGAGGGGCGGCACGTCCTGCGAGTACCCGTCCCGTGATCCTGCCCGTCGTCGGCGTTGACTTCACAAGCGCGCCATCGAGGCGCAAACCGATCACCGTGGCGGTCGGAGTCCTCGACGTCGGTGCCGGGGATCGTGTCTACCGGTTGAAAACGATCCTGGAACTCCCAGACTTCGAGGCCTTCGATTCGTTTCTCTGCGACAGCGGACCCTGGATCGGCGGTTTCGATCTCCCCTTCGGACAGCCCCGGGAACTCGTTGTACACGAGGGCTGGCCCACTGCCTGGCCGGCACTCGTGCCGCACTACTGTGGACTGACTCGCGATCATCTTCGAGAACGCTTTCGTCGGTTCTGCAACGGTCGGCCGGTGGGTGGAAAATTCGCCTGGCGTCGAACTGACCGTCCCGCGGGGTCGAGTCCGGCGATGCGATGGGCCCAGCCACCGGTGGCATGGATGATGCATGCGGGCATCGGGCGAATGCTCGAAGCGGGGCTCGTGTTTCCGGCGCACCGACATCCCGCGCGAACGGCCGGCGATCCACCTCGATCGACGATGGCACTCGGCGACCAGCGATTAGCACTCGTGGCCGATCCGGGCTTCGCCGTTCGTCGGGTGACCCGCAAGCCGTACAAGCGCGATGTCCGCTCCGCCACCGGCAGGCCGAGTGATCCCAGTGAGGCTTTACGGGCGAAGGCCCGAGATCGAGCCCGAGCGGAGATTCTTTCGGCGATGGAAAGGGATCGGTCCGGTCTCGGCGTGGCGTTGGTGGTGCCGCGTCGGCTGCGGCCGCGGGTGCTTGCGGATGGAAGCGGCGATCTCCTGGACGCTGCAATTTGCGGCCTGCAGGCCTGTCGGGCGACGCTGATGCCGCGATGGGGACTGCCGCAGCGACTCGATCCGCTCGAGGGCTGGATCGCCACGGTGCCCGAACGGCCCGTGCAGGGTGATTGAGACGGCCCCAGCCGTGTACACTCTAACGGGGAATGGGAGCGTCAGGGGGCCTGATCCAGTCCATCCGTTCACGCAAGGGTGAATCATGTCGGCGTACAGCCAACTCGTCGTGGATGACCGGAATGGTGCCAGGGTCATCCGTCTGGCGTCTTCACGTATCGTCGACGGTCCCTCCATCGACGCCCTGCGCGACGAACTGGCCGAGGCTGCGACCGCCGCTGGCTCGAGTGGCCTCGTGCTCGACCTGACGGGTGTCGACCTCATCTCGAGCGCCGGGATCGCGCTGCTGCGGGATTTTGCGCGGGCGATCGAATCCCGTGGTGCCCGGGGATCCCTCTGCTGCCCGGGGCCGGAGGTCGAGAAGGTGCTGAAGATGGTGCGTATCGAACGGCTGATGCCGATGCACCCGGACGTCACGGCGGCTGTCGCGGCCGTGGCTCGTTGAGCCGTCGCATCGAGCGACGGCGGACGCAGTTCGTGGGACCACTGGTCGAGCGCGCGGATCGTGGAATGACCACTGCCGGCTCTCACGAGAGCGCATGTCCAGCCGGATCTGTCGTCACTTACCGGAGGGAGCGGCTGGCGTGGGCTCAGCCGTCACCAGCATGTCCCCGGGGTTCTCCACGATGACGAGCCCGCGAAATCGCACTTCCTGCGGGACGGTATTGGAATGAAGCTGCAAGCCGATTGGACCCTCTTCACAGAGTTCGGGTTTGGGATCCGTCCAGTCGAGCACTTCCCGACCGTTGACCGCCAGCCGGATGCGGCTGCCGATCGCGAGAATCTCCATCCTGTTCCAATCGTGCTGACGGCCATCGGCCGCAGCCCTGGCCTTTCCCTGCTGATCACCGGACAAGCCGTTGCGACGGTAGAGGTCGTAGAGACCCCATCCTGAAGGAAACATCACGAGGTGCCCCTGGTAGCTCGATGCCTCGCCATCCTTGTCGAACTTGCGACCCCAGAGCGAGACCCCGGAGTGCATCTCACTCTGAGCGAGCTTGCCCTCGAACAGCAGTCGAAAGTTTCGATACGGACGTTTCGTCAGGAGGTAGGTACTGACCTTCGGCGCATTCTCGGCTGTGTTGCGTCCAACGATTTCCCCCCCATCGACCGTCCAGTACGGGTCGATATGGCCTTCCCAGCCGTCGAAGTCGCGACCGTTGAAGAGCCTCACCGATCGGGATCGCTCCGACTCCGGCAGCGAGATGCTGCCGGCCCAGCCGCCGGCGGAGGATTGCTCACCGGCGGAAAGGGCCAGTTCGGGGGCGGGTGAGCCGTCGTCACGCAGGCGTCCCGCCGACCAGAGAAGGCCGCGGGTCACGAAATCGAGGTACCGGTCATCCGCCACGGTGTCGTTGTTGTGACCCAGCGATGTGCTGAAGATTCTGGTGCGATTGGGTCCGTACTCGTTCGTCCATGCCACCACCGCGTCGACCTCGGCGGGCTTCGAGTCCTCCTTATTGGGATTCGGTGGTATGGTCTGTCTGCCGTGGGCCAATACGGTCGCACCCGGCAGAACCTTGATATTGTTGTAGAGTTCCTCGTTGATCGTGTTCCAGTTCACGAGGCCGCGGGTGATGGGGTGACCGCTGGCTGAGAAGGCGATCGCGATCGGCAGCTGCGGACCGTGCCCTGTCGACTGGAGTCCGAGCATCTCGTACCAGCCGGCGTTGTCGGCTCCGGTGGCCACGGGCTCGCGGAAGTTTCCCCAGCGGTAGGAATGCATCGCGCAGTGCAGGTTCACCGCCGGTGTTCCCCGGCGATGGGCGGCAAGGATCCTTCCGACGTATGCGGGATCGGTCACGTCGGCAGAGCACTCGTCGTGCAGGACCACGTCGTACCCACGATCCCAATCGTCCTTCTGATAAATGTCGAACGTGGCCTTCGTGGAACGGTCGGGGTTGTGCACAACATCCACCCGCGACCGTACCCGGGACTCGATGCCCTTCTTGAGGAGCTGCGTCTGCGTCGCATAGTCGTGGCAGCAGCCGCCCGCGATGCGCAGCACTTCGAGCGATTCGGCATCGGCGGCAACCACCCGTGCCGCGTGATTCCAAGCACCCGGCAGCCCGCTGGCGACCAGGCAGGCGAGCAGTAACCCCCAGTTCGTCCGAGCCTCGTTCGACAAACGCATGACAGCCTCCTCGACGTAAACTCCACGAAAACGGTCATGATACTTGGACCGCGGGTCCTTCGCACGGAAAGTCCGTGCTCGACCCGCGGCGACAGGCACGTGCGTCCGCGAGCGTTCCGAGGATGGC
>JBJTBB010000499.1:0-2828 GCA_046091125.1 Planctomycetaceae bacterium | reverse complement strand
GATTTCTCCCGCGATTGCGTCGCGAACCAGCCGCCTGGATGGCCAGAGCGGACCCGATTGTTGGTATCGACACGCTCAGTCCGGCTCCATCAACCGCTCGTGCATTTGCAGAAGTCGGTATGCATGGAGTCGTGGTCGAATGCTCAAGCCAGGGAGATAGGGAAGACGGGCCGACGGTGCAAGTCCAGCCGAGACGTGCCGCTATGGCGCGATTCGGAAGACTTTTAGCCGTTTGACAGGGCATCCATGGCCCCCATACATTCTTCTCGCATCGGGCGGCATGGGCCCCAGCCGCGGCGAAGAACGCCTCGAGCGAAAAGGTCCGAGGCGCTGACGATCTCCGGTCGGCAGCCTTCCGACGGCGTCGAACGGATGGTTTGGGAAAACGGGGTCGAGCCTTTCCACGATCGCGCAGGCCGAGCGAGCCGGATGGAATCTGCAGCGATGCCGGCCCCCGGGGCCCCTGTTACGGACGCGACGCAGGCATCCCCGTCGAGGGAGCCGGCGACCGATCCACAAGTGGTCATCGACCTCGGTGAGCTTGCCAATCGACTCGGACTGCATGTCGTGGGAATCGAGGCGACGATCCGACTGCTCGACTCCGGCAACACGGTTCCATTCATCGCACGGTATCGAAAGGACCAGACGGGTGGACTGGACGAGGTGCAGATACGACGGGTTGTGGAGGCCATCAATCGGGCCCGTCAAGTCGCAGACCGCAAGCGAACCATCCTCAAGACGATCGGCGGTCAGGGGAAAATGTCGCCCGACGTCGTGCGCGACATCCTTGCCGCGGACAGTCTGAAGCGACTCGAGGATCTCTACCTTCCGTACAAACCTCGGAAGTCGTCCCTGGCGGAGCTGGCGAGGCAGCGCCGGCTCGAGCCATTCGCGTCCGAAATCCTTTCGGCAGATCCGGCGGCTGCGGATCTGGATCGCCGCGCCATCGATTTCGTGTCGGATGATGCAGGGGTCGTCACTGCCGCCGATGCGCTGCTCGGCGTCGGGCATATCCTCGCGGAGTCCTGTGCCGAGCGGGCCGATCTGCGGCAGAGGATCCGATCTATCCTTCACAAGCAGGGATACCTCCGCAGCATCCGGTTGGAGATCGAACAGAAGGTGGCAGCGGTCAAACCGGTCGAGGCCCGGCCAGTGCCGGATGTCCAGGAACCGGCGTCCGACGCGAACCAGCCGGCGGAAGGGATCCCGCCTTCGGTGTCATCCGTCGGCGACGTCGGGGCGGATGCCGATTCGCCAGCCGATGCTCCGGGCACCGTTGCGGCCGAGGGCACGACGTCCGATGCTGCCACCAATCTCGGCCTTACGGCAGTGGAGAAGCAATCGGCCCCACGCACGAAGAAGCGAGGAAAGGACCGCAAGAAGAAAGACAAGAAAGCAGCCAGGGAAGTCAAGGAGTATCGCGACTACTTCGATTTCTCCGATCACGTCCAGAGGATTCCACCACACCGCGCGCTGGCCATCAATCGAGGCGAGCGAGCGAAGATCCTGAAGGTCCGTATCGACGTCCCGCTCGATGAGGTCTACGCGGCGGCCGAGGAACTCGTGCTGTCCGAGGGGCATCCGCATCGGGCGTTTCTCGCCGAATGCCTGCGGGATGCGATCACGAGACTCGTCCTGCCGAGCCTCGAACGGGAATTGCGGCGGGAGATTACCGACTACTGCGAATCGCACGCGGTGAACGTGTTCGCGCGGAATCTCCGTAATCTCCTCCTTCAGTCCCCCGTAGTGGGCAGGCGAGTGCTCGCGATCGATCCTGGTTTCAAGAGCGGCTGCAAGGCGGCGGTGCTCGACGAGTGTGGCAATCCCCTCGAGCACGTGGTGCTGCACATCATCGGACCGGCAGAGAAACGTCTCGAGGCGGCTGCGAAGATCGTCGAACTCGTCAAAACCCACGGCGTGACCGTGATCGCCGTCGGAAATGGCACGGCTGGCCGGGCGACAGAGGCGTTGGTGGCCGAACTCGTGGCCGGTGAACTCGCTCCACTCGAAGTGGGATATGTCATCGTGAACGAGGCCGGGGCGAGCGATTACTCCACGAGTGAGATCGCCAGACAGGAACTGCCGGGACTCGATGCATTCGCCCGCGGCGCGATCACCATCGGTCGGCGCCTGCAGGATCCGCTCTCGGAGCTGGTGAAGATCCAGCCGGCGAGCATCGGCGTCGGTCTCTATCAGCACGACGTCCGGGCCCGCCACCTCAGGGATTCACTCGACGCGGTCGTGGAGAGTTGCGTGAATTTCGTCGGTGTCGACGTGAATACGGCCAGTCCATCGCTGCTCCGCTACGTGTCAGGTCTCAATCAGGTCTCGGCGAGGGGTCTCCATGCATGGCGGGTGGCCAACGGGCCCTTCTCGTCACGCTCGCAGTTCATGGAGGTGGCGGGGTTTGGCGAAGCGGCGTACGTGCAGGCGGCCGGGTTACTCAAGATCGCCGGTGGTGTGAATCCGCTCGATGCGACCTGGATCCATCCCGAGAGCTACCCGATCGCCGAGAGGATTCTCGAGCGACTCGGCTTCACCACCTCGGACCTCACCACCAAGCAAGGCGTCGAAGCCATCGCCGAACGGGTGGACGGTCTTGACCGTGCGGCGGTGGCGGCGGAGTTGGGGGTCGGATCGCTGCTTCTCTCGGACATCATCGATCAGCTTCGAAGGCCTGGACGCGATCCGCGGCAGGATCTTCCCCTTCCATTCTTCAAGAAGGGTGTTCTCAAACTGGAGGATCTCGAGGTGGGGATGGAGCTGATGGGCTCGGTCCTCAACGTCGTCGACTTCGGCGCGTTCGTCGATATCGGGCTGCATGATTG
>JBJTBB010000498.1:0-3622 GCA_046091125.1 Planctomycetaceae bacterium | reverse complement strand
CGGTAGGAGTACTCCTTGGCGACCCGAATGGGCGCCACGCGCTCGGCGGACGAGAGTCGCGGAATCAGTCCGGGGCAGCGGGCGATCTCCTCGGCATAGATCGATTCCGGATCCCGGTTTCCACGATCTTTGAAGAGATAGTCGTCACCTGCGACGACGCCGACGCTCACGGTGTTGTTCTGGAGCGGGATGTACCAGAACCAGCCCTGCTTCTGATCGAGTTGAAGAACGGTCGTCGCTCCTTCATCCCGACCTGTGCCTCGCTCAGCACCCTTCCAGTAACTCCACACCGCCGCCTTCTTGAGAACCGGATCCCATTCCCGTAGTCCCAGACGGCTCGTGATCATCGCCCCCTGCCCACTGGCATCGACGACCACCCGGGCGGAGATGGAGCGGTTCTCCCCCTGCTCGCCCTGCACGCTGATGCCGGTGGCACGTGGTCCGGTCGGCCCCTCCTCGAAGATCACCTCCAGCACCCGGGAGCCCTCGAACACCTCGACCCCCTTCTCACTCGCGTTGTCGAGCATCATCCGATCGAAGTCGCTTCGCTCGACCTGCCAGGTGCGGGACGATTCGTGGTGCTTGTGCTCGGAGAAATAGAAGGGGGCCGAGAGGGATCCCCGTTCGTTCACGAACTGGACGGAATGCTTCTCGACGAAGGGACCTCCTCGCATGCGATCGAGCATTCCCAATCGCTCAAGCACCCAGAACGTCTCCGGAATCAACGACTCCCCGACGTGAAAGCGGGGGAATCGCTCACGCTCGAACACGCTCACGCGGTGACCCGCAAGCGCGAGGAGCGTGCTGACAGTCGCCCCGCTTGGCCCACCTCCGATGACGACGACGTCAGAGTGCTGCTGGGGCCGCCGCTGGGAAGGAGAGGCCGCCAATCGGTTCACGTGCCCAAATCCGTCGACCATGCCAATATCTCCTGGCCGGCTATCGTAATAGGCCTCCCGGTCACTCGCGGCAACTGAAGCAGGACCGCCCCCGCTCATGGCCTGCCCGAAGGCGTGGGCAACCGGGCCCCACCCGGAACCTGCGGCTCTCCCGCACGGGACGGCGTTTCCGGCAGTCGAGCCACGATTCGTAGGGGGCCTCCGCTGCCTCCGGCGATCTTCATCGGCAGGGCGACGATCCATGCCCCCTGCTCCGGGAGGCGCTCGAGAGGCGCGAGGTTTTCGAAGATCGGCACGTTCGCCCCGCATAAGGCCACATGGGCGCCGAAATGCGTCGAGGGACCATGGTCGATGCTCGCCGTGTCGATCCCAACGGCCTTGGGGCGTCGTTCCGTGACGAGCCACGTCGCCGCCTCCGGCGCGAGCCCCGGAAAGTGAAGACTTGCTACGGCTGCGGGGCCCTCGCCCTCGGTTCCGAGGTATCGCAAACGGTCCGGCCAGTGACGGGCAAGGCCTGTGCGCAGGATCACGATCACGTCAGAGAGACGCCGCTGCGATCGGCGCTCCCAGGCGACGAGGTCGTCAGCCGTCACCTGGTAGTCGACATCCCGACTGCAGGCCTGCGAGACATCCACCACCACAGCCTCACCCACGAGACGATCGATCTCGACCTGATCGACGGCGTGACCATCCGCGTGGAAATGGATCGGTGCATCGATGTGGGTGCCCCCGTGCTCGGCAGCCTCAAAGCGGTTGGCAGAATAGAAATATCCTCTCGGGGTGACCCCGCTCGGGCCCCGATCGAGCACGAACCCCTTTTCGGTCGGCCAGTAGACCGTGGTCGCGTCGAATGGGTGCGTGAGATCGATCCAGCGTCCATCGTCTGTTCCATCGGTGGCCGACGCCAGGAACGCCATGGAGATCAGCAGAATCGACGACGCGGATCGCAGCAATCGCCGCGTGGCTCGCTTCCTCATTCCTTTTCCCGCTCCCCGAACGTCGCGTCTGATTGAATCGGATCCCACACGCTGTCCCGCTCGACGATCGCCCTTACGGTTCGATTCGTTCACGGCACCCGTCGCCGCAGCATGACCAGATCGTCGGCGGATGCCCGTGCTCGTCCGAAGCTCATCGGTTTCGCGAGAATCAATCCCGCGACGAATCCGGCCACGTGGGCAGAGTAGGCCACGCCTCCACCACCGGAATCCTGGTCGAAGACGCCACTCACCACTTGGAAGAGGAACCAGATGCCGACGGCGACGTAGCCAGGCACATCCACGATCAGCCGCAGGAGGATGACACTCACTCGACGCGTCGGATGAAGGACGAGGTAGGCGCCAAGCACCCCCGAGATGGCACCGCTTGCGCCGAGACAGGGCGTATAGGCGGCCTCACCCGTGGCGTTGAGGAAGACGAACGCCAACGACGCCAGGACACCGGACGCCAGATAAAAGGCCAGGTAGCGGGCGTGCCCCATGTCGTCCTCGATGTTGTCACCGAAGATCCAGAGGAACCACATGTTGCCCGCAAGGTGCATCAGCCCTCCGTGCATGAAGATGCCGGTCAAGAGCGTGAACCAGACGGGGATCGGCGTCGGCTGAAGCCCGGGCACGTTCACCCGCACCAACTGTCCCTGCACCGGGATCTCCCGGATCGACGGTTCAGTCACGACGTCACGGCCGCTGAGGATCTCGGCGGGAACCTGGCAGTAGGCGAGCGTTCTCGACTCGTTCGTCCCCATCCCCTGAAAGACGACGAACACGAAGACGTTTGCCAGGATCAGGGCGACCGTCACGATCGGGACAATCTGCCGGTCGGAATTATCGTCGCCTACCGGAAAGACCATGGATTTGCCACCTGGGAGGACGCTCGGGCGCGGAACGCGATCCTGGAAGACAACGGCCTGCCCGCAAACGATAATGCCTGGGAGCGAGGGTGTCATCGGCAAGGCTGACCGTCTTGTGGGCGGCGGGTCGTCCGGGTTGTCTCCGTAGTCCCACGAATCGTGAGGAGAGGGCGTATGGCCGCGCAAACAGGGTTATTCCGGCGCCTGCTCCGATGGCGTCGGAAAGGCTTGCGGACCGTCCGACGTCCTCTGGGTGTTCGCCACGAGGAACTGGAACGGCGTATCTGCCTCGCAGCCGATGCGGGCACCTCCTCGACCCACCTGCTCGATTGGCAGGGGGTCCAGGTTGAGGCCCTCATGGACCAGTGGATCGTGCGGGCGGCGAGTCCGAAGGTCGACGCGAACGTCTTCGCGTCTGGAGTCTCTTCCGCTGTCAACGGAGGCACCTGGAGCGGCACGAGCCGTGGGGAGGGTTTGTGGTCACTCGTCGCTCCCGGGGCCGACGCCGCCGAAGTGTTGGGCTGGGCGGGGACCACGCCCTGGGTCGACTACGTTGAGCCCGACTTCGCGATCGCCTCGACGGCCATACCGAACGACACGTCTTTTTCGCCGCTTTGGGGCCTCCACAACACCGGACAGTCTTCCGGTGTTGTGGACGCCGACATCAATGCGGTGGAGGCGTGGGACATCACGACCGGCTCACGCGACGTCGTGATCGCGGTCATCGATACGGGAGTCGACTATGGCCACCCCGATCTTGCCGCAAACATGTGGACCAACCCCGGTGAGTTTCCGGGCTATGGAAAGGACAACTATGGCAAGGGCTTCGTGGACGACATCCACGGGTGGTATTTCGCAAACAACGACTCCAATCCGA
>JBJTBB010000497.1:0-4240 GCA_046091125.1 Planctomycetaceae bacterium | reverse complement strand
GAGGAAGTCGGCCAGTTCGTCGGGTCGCCGAGTACCGATCACCACCGTCCCGGCATCGGTGATCCGCACGCTTTCCACCGCCGGCTCGCCAACGACACACGCGGCGAGTCCCCTCGGATCCCGACAGCCCACCCGCAGCTCCGTCGGCATGCGATCCACGAGCGTGCGGATCTCGACCGCCGAGCCGCTGGCGACCAGTCTTCCACCAAGGATCACCGCCAGATCGGCCTGCAACGCCTCGACCTCGTGGAGCAGGTGGCTGGCCACGAGAAGGCTTCGGGAACGTGCCCATTCCCGCACCAGGGCGACCAGATCGTGCCGGGCCACAGGATCGAGACCATCGAACGGTTCATCGAGAACGAGCAGGTCGGGCTCATGGGCGAATGCACCGGCCAGCTTCGCGCGTTGCCGCATTCCCTTGGAGAGGGTCCCCATCGGCCGCTCCGCGGCCGCCGTCAAGCCGACGCGCTCGAGGGCACTCTCGGCCCGCCCCGCGGCCGCCGCGCGATCGAATCCGGAGAGCCGCATCAGATAGCGAATCCACTGCCGGGGCGTGGCTGTCCGTTCGGTCAGATCCCCTGATGGACAGAATCCGATTCTTCGAAGGACATCGGAGTTGCCGAAGGGAGACTCGCCGAAGACGCGAACAACGCCGATCGTGGGACGCAACTGCCCGGTGACGAGCCCCAGAAGCGTCGTCTTGCCGGCGCCATTGGGGCCCAAGAGTCCGTGCGCACCCCCACCAAGCGCGACCGAAACGTCATTGACGCCGATCACCGAGCCATAGAGCTTCGTGACATTGGTGAGTTCGAGCATGCCGTCGTCGACTCCGCGTCCTCAAGCCCGCGCGGGAGCATCGACTCTCCAGACCAGAATGACGATCCCCGCACACGTGAGCGTCATCAACATCATTGCTGACGGTATGATCGCAGCCGGGCGTCGTTCGATCCCAAAGATGGCCGCCTGGAGCACTCCCAACGCATGGTAGGGTGAGATCCAGGCCCACCGATCGAGCCGCGGATCGACGCCTGCCGCGACGGCGAGCCACCCCAACTGCCGCCCGACGGCCGGCGGGAGGCCGGAAACGGTTTGCGCTGATCGCCCTCCGGGCCCACTCCCGTCAGGATCGATCCGCCCGAGTTCCTGCTCCAGCTGATCCAGGGCGTCCGATCCGCGGAAAACCCCCGCGGGCTGCCCAGGATCCTCCCTGCCCGCCGCGACCGCGTCCGCGGTGGTGAGGGCGCCATGCGCGATCCAGCAGGCGATCCATGTGGCAAACCAGGCGAAGCTCGCGATACGGCTCTCCGCGGTCAACGATGAGTAGGCGAGGGCCACGATCACCGTCGGCACCGCGACCGCGAAGCTGGATGCCAACACCTTCAGCGGCAGATCGCAGGTCGCGATCGCGACTGACACACTCGGACTCACGAGGACGCCCACGCCCCACAATGCGAGCCCCGGCAGGAGGGTGATCGCTCCGATGAGGATCACAAGAATCAGGAACTTGCCGAGGATGTATTCGGAGCGACCCACGGGACGCGTGAAATAGACCAGCCATGCCTTCGCCCGCAGATCCCTGGAGATCAGCGTAGGCGCCACGAGACCCACCACCACCGCCAGGAGCACGGCCTGGGGGGCACGCATGAAGGCGAGGAGCAGGCGGGACCAGACGAGGTGTCGCATCGCATCGAGGTCACGGGGCACGCCCGACGCGTCTAGGCTCGTTCCTCCGAGCGCGTCGGCCAACACCGTACCCAGCAGTCCCACGCCATCGATGTTCCGCCCCCGGTTCATTCCCTCCTGCATCGAGGCGAATCGCCCCTCCTCCACCGCCTGTTCTAATGCGAAGAAGCTGGCCCCGAAGACGATCGCCGGACTCCAGGCGAACAGCACCGCACGCCGCAACCAGCGACTGGTCCACGCGACGCGGATACCGGTCGCGGAGATCACGACGACCACCGAGAGGGGGCCGAGCAATCGCCCCTTCCAGGCACGGTAGCCCACATCATGCAACGGCATGCGGCTCCTCCTCGGCCTCCCGGAGAGCCCGGATGAACACCTCCTCGAGTGGACGCGCCGCCGGAGCGAACGAGCGCACCGTCACGCCCACCTCACGAGCGGCGGCCCAGACCTCGTCAGGATCCTCGTCACTGGACAGAAGAACGGCCACGGCAGGCCCTGTCTCGCCCTGCACCACATGGGACCGGACGCCCTTGCCACCGAGTCGTTCCACCAACCGCTCGAGCGGACCGGTACCCTGGAGCAGACACTCCGGCGATGCCGGCCGAGTCAGTTCGTCGATTCGACCAGAGAGCCGCACCCGGCCTCGCGAGAGCACGACCACGTGTTCACATACCGCCTGCACGTCCGGCAGAACGTGGGTGGAGACGAAGATGGTCTTGCCGTGATCCCGGGCGAGTGTGACGAGCCGACCGAGCATCGCACGTCGCTCGATGGGATCGAGACCGTTGGTCGGCTCGTCGAGGATCACCAGGTCCGGGTCGTGCACGATCGCCGACGCGAAGGCGACCTTTTGGCGGGTGCCGACAGAAAGTGTCTCGACGGGACGGTACCGTTCCTGTCCGGCATCACACCCGGCGAGAACCTCGTGCGCACGACGACGGGCCTCGACGGATGGAAGTCCCGACAGCCTGGCCGCATACCCCACCATCTCCACTCCCGATAGCCCGGGCACGGAGCTCTCGTCCTCCGGCACGACGCCGACGAGCGACCGAACCACTCGGGGTGTCGCGAGAGGATCGCGGCCGAAGACTCGCACACTGCCGGCAGCCAGTCGTACGAGCCCCAACACCGCCCGCACGAGCGTGCTCTTGCCCGCACCGTTGGGACCGACCAGACCCGTGATCCCGTGCGGAACCTCGATCGAAACCCCGTCGAGTACCGTCCGCCGCCCGTACCGCTTGACGACTCCCTCGAGCAGAATGGCGGGCCCTTCGGTCGACGCGACGTTCTTCACACGCCACCCGTGGCCGACACATGCATCTCGCGGGCGTGGTAACTCGACCGCACGAGTGGTCCCGATGCGACCTCGGTAAAACCCATGGACTTCGCCATCGTTCCGAGCGCGTCGAACTCCTCCGGCGGCACATATCGCTCGACCGGCAGCGACTCGGCCGTGGGCTGTAGGTATTGCCCCAGGGTGAGAAAGTCGACGCCATGGGCAAGCAGATCCGCCAGAACATCAATGAGTTCGTCGGTCGTTTCACCGAGCCCGAGCATCAGACCGCGTTTGGTTTTCACTTCCGGCTGGATCCGCTTGGCGTCCGCAAGAAGCTGAAGCGTCCAGTGATAACGGCTCTTCCGGCCCCGGACCCGACGGTAGAGCCTGGGGACGGTTTCCGTGTTGTGATTGAACACGTCCGGGCGAGCCGCAAGCACCCTCTCGAGCGCACCGGACTTGTCGAGAAAGTCCGGGACCAGCACCTCGACCGTGCAGCCACAGGCCGCACGTACGGCCTCGACGGTCCGGCGAAAGTGTTCGGCTCCACCATCCGGCAGGTCGTCCCGCGTCACACTCGTGATCACGACGTGCGCGAGGCCGAGCCGACGGGCTGCCTCTGCCACCCGCGTCGGTTCGTCGGCCTCCAGGGCCTCCGTCCTGCCCTTAGGCACCGAGCAGAATCCACACGGACGGGTACAGACATTTCCGAGAATCATGAACGTCGCCGTCCGTGACGACCAGCATTCGAGTCGATTCGGACATTTGGCCGACGAGCAGACGGTCTCGAGCCCCAACTCGGCGATGAGCGCGGCGGTCTCACCGTGGCCGCCACCAGGCTCGAGATTACGGCGCAACCACGAGGGCAACCGCCTCGGAGCGGCCGGAGCATCACTAAACACCTGTTCGGAAGACAGGATCGGCAGTTGGAAGGCTGCGTCCACGATCGCTCTCCTATCCCGCACGACTGGCCGTTCCGGACCTCGCATCACGGATCCAGGAGCCCCGCAGAGGATACCCGGAATGAACGTGCACCTGTCCGATTTCGAACACCTCGGCAAAAGACTCGATGAACTGTGTTCGAAACTCCGTGGGATTGATTCTGCGGCGAACCTCCGCCTGGATCGAACCCATCGGCCCGCGGGGCGACGCCTTCACCCCTCCCATGATTCTCGGCGACGGACAGACATTGACGAATGCTCCATGCGAGACCACGCCACGCCGCACGGCGAGTCCCATCGCCCCGATCAGGCCGCTCGTTCCATAGACGCCATGCAGTCC
>JBJTBB010000496.1:0-5607 GCA_046091125.1 Planctomycetaceae bacterium | reverse complement strand
GTTGTCGCAGTGTCGTCGGTTCGTGAGATGCGAGCAGTTCCTCTGCGAGCTTGGATCGGGTCCAGGGGGCGAGTTCCTCGCGAATCGACTCGAGCGCCGCCGTATCCTCGGCGGCGGGCGGCTGCCGTCCGATGGATGCGGTGATGCCGGGGATCCTCGTCGCCGGGAGCATCCCCACCGGTGTTCTCATGCTCTGGGAGACATCGAGCAGGATCGCGACGGCCGGCAGACGTTCCACCTCCTCGACGAGCACGAGGAAGGGCCCGCCCAGGATGAAGACCAGCAGGCCCAGCGCACCGATCCGACAGGCTGAGAGCCATGCTCTCAGCCGCGGCGAGAGCCAGGGCATCCGTTCGCGGTGGCGACGGACGATCCACCAGGCCGCCGGCAGGAGCAGGAGACTGCCCGCCACGAGCAGGTCCGGCCTCGCCCAATGCCACTCCACGGATTCGATCCGCGCCGTGAGTGCATGGCCCACGCCGATGGACTTGAGCAGGCCCGCGAGGAACGTACCATCGGGGCCCGCGCCCGAAAGCCCAAGAACGATTCCCGGCGGATGCATCGGCAAGTCAATCACTTCGGGATCTCCCGGCCAAGCTGACGGAAGTAGGCGTCGATCACGCCACGGTAGGCCGCGGGCCCTCGCGTCCGCATGCCCTCGAGCAGGGGATCGCGAACCCGCGGTGGAAGCCGCTCGATGGCGGCACGCTCCGCGGGCGAGAGTCCACGGAGCGTTTCGGCCGGCAGGGGGTCGGTGCGTCCCGCGAGGGCGCCGCCGTCGCTCGGTTCGGACGAGGGGTTGTCCGCAGGGTTTTCCGCGGGCGACTCATCGGAAGGCATCCCCTCCGAAGCCTCCTGCTCGCCGCCGTTTTGCACCTGCGACTGTGCCTGTGCGGCGGCCCGCTGAGCCTCGCGGGCGGCTCTCGCCTGGAGGCGGCGGGCGCGATCGGCCATCGCGAGCGCCTCCCTGACGTCGGCTGTCTCGAGTGGGTTGTCAGCTGTGCCGGGTTCGTCGTTCGAGAGGCGTTCGGCGATCGCATCCACGCGCGAGGCGACCTTCTCGGCCGCCATAGCCGCCATGGCCGCCTCGTTCAATGCCCCGCCGGCATCACCCTGATCCGATGCTTCGGAAGGCTCTCCGCTCTCGCCGGAAGGCGGAGGAGAACGCTCGGAGGCAGAATCTCCCTTCGCCATCGTGCCGGTGGGCTCAACGCCCGTCGCCGATGGTTCGGGCTGCCCATCGCTCGCATCAGGCTGTCCTTTGGTGTCCGGTACCGCCTGATCCGGCTTGGCTGCAGGAGCGTTATCGACTGCTGTCGCGGGAGGCTGCGAGCTCGTGCTATCCGGTGAAGCGGGCTCAGGCTGCCCCGGCGCGTCGCCGGGTGATTCGTCCGCGCCATCGTCGCCAGCCTCCATGGCCTGGTCGGACACCTGGTTCGATGACGGGGACGACTGTTCGGCTGCTTTTGCGAGGGCGCCTTCCACGGATCGTCCGAGAATCTGCTCGAGTTCACGAATCTGCTTCGCCACCTCCTGTTTGGCGGGAGGTTGGTTGGGGGGCGTGTCCGGCGAGTTTGCGGTCGGTGAGTTCGCCGCTGGTGGTTGATCGGCTTCGGCCGCGGATGCCGCAAGTGATTCCGCTCGCTTCCCGAGATCATCGGCGAGCGACTCCAGTCGCATCGCGGCACCTGCGGCATCGAGCTGCACGGAGGCTTCCGCGAGTGCCTCGGCAAGGTCGTCGGCGGCCTTGGCCATGGCGGTGGCGGCTCCGGCATCCTCCACACGGTCGAGTCTCGCAGCGTTGCCCGTCAGGGGTGCGTCCTGGCGGAGCGCATGCTCCGCGGCACGTGCTTCTTGCGCAAGTCTGGCGAGTTCGTTTTTCTGCGACTCGGGAACGAGCGGACTGTTCGCAGCCTGCTCTGCAGCCGTCTGGGCCGCATTGGCGACCGTCTCGGCCCGCTTGCGCTGGGACTCGAGGAATGCATCGACGGCCTCGAGGTCCCGCTTGCGTTCGGCTTCGAGTGCGGCGACCGCCTCATCGGCCGTTTTGAGTGCCTCTGCTGTGCGTTCTTCGGCGGCCTTCGCGAGCGGCTCGTCGGCGGTACCGTCGGGCTTGCGGGCGGCTTCGCTCGCCTCGTGCGCCTCCTCTGCGGCGTCGAGGGCATCGAGCGTTTTCTCGCCGACCGCCTCGAGCACGGCCTCGCGCTTCTCGTCGATCGACTCGGACTTCTTCATCGCCTCCTTGGCGGCCTTCTCGGCCTCCTTGATCGCCTCCTCGAGTGCAGGCACCTGCGTCTTGGCGAGCGCATGTTCAGGGGGCATCACCACCGTCACACGATGGATGGGTCCGAGCGCGATCTGCCCCTTGGTGTCGTGCACCTCGATCTGCCAGGCCGCAGACCGTCCGGCTGCCAGTCCCAGCAGATCGGCGGAGATCTCGACGTCGATCGGGACGTTCGTCTGTGGTGGTCTCTCACGAACGACCACTCCCTCGAGCGCTTGCGGTGCACCGAGCAACGCAGGTTCCGGACCAACCCGAATCAGCACCGCGTCGATTCCCCAGTCGTCGAATGCCTGCGCCGATACCTGGATGTCGTCGGCCACGGCGAGCGTGAGCGACGTTGGCGGCACATCGACGACGATCGACGGTGGTCGGTCAGCTGTGGGAACGATTTCGACCGGCGCGACGGGGAGGCTCGAATATCCCAGTCGGTTCTCGAATGTCAGGCCGGCGAACGTGCTTCGCAGCACCTCGTAGTCCGCCTGCCATGTCTGGTGGCCATCCGCTGCGGTCGATCTGACAGATTCCGGCTGCCCGGCAGCTTGGCGGGCGGAGACGTCGGCCGCCTCGGAACGGTCAAACGGGGAGTCGCCGGTGGGGAAATCGATCGGCTCCAGGCCCGACTCCAGGGTCTGCTCCACCCAACCGGGACGGTCCAGGAGCAGACGGCCCGAATCGATCCTGAAGGTCACGGCGTTGACCGACTTTCCCGCCAACTGCGGAAGCTTCGAGAGCGGGGCGAGACACCTCGTCCATCGCCCCGGCTCTCCGAGCGGTCCGGCGACGAAACGATTGGCCGACGGGGCGGGCGTGATGGCTTCGGCCTCTCCCCAGACGATCTCCGTGCGACCGCCGTCGTACTCGAGCAGCATCGAGAGCGATCGTGGACCGTTCGAAGACCTGCCGGTATCCCCTGGCTGTGAGAATGCATCCGACCGCGACATGACCTGGATCGAACGCCCCTCCTTTTGTTCCTTTGGCAGCACGAGAGGCTCGAGGCGGGTGCGCATCGAAAAGGGAAGTCCGTCGTAGCCGAAGGTGAAGCTCCGCACGCCTCCGAAGGACGTGGCGGTGGTCCATCGCCAGGGCGACTCGACGGATGCGTCGCGTGGAAGTTCGTCTTCGAACCAGATCCGTTCGTCGAACCTTTGCTCGAGCTGCTCGGCGGACCCGCGGTCGAACAGATCGAGCCTTCCCTCGGCGGGTTGGCCCGCGACGGTGGCCATGAACTCGACGGTGGATCCCTCGGGGGCCTCGATTCTCGTCGCGTCGGGTTCGACGGGAAGCGGTGTGTCGTGACGCATGTACGAGGGCAGGCGGATCCGACGATCAACCGCGATCACCTCCGGTCGCGGTATCAGCCGGATCTCGTGTGTCCGCGTCCACGTGTTGCCCGCCTCGATTCGATAGCGGTGCGGAATATCGAGACCCTCGAGCGTTGCCACGAAGACGGAACCCTGAGGCGCGGTCGAGGTTGCCACAAAGGATTGCGGGTCGGTCGCCGGCCGCATCGGCTGACGGCTCTCGTGTCCTTCGGCATCGACGAGCACGAGGTCGGCCGCCGCGGTCTCTCCCCGCGTGACGCGCGCCACGATCGTGAAAGGCTCCCGTGCGAGGACGTCGAGGTCACCCTCGATCGACAGCGTGAGCCAGGTCGCGGGCGGGATGTCGGCGGTTGGGTCGACCAGCCGCGAAAGTGTCACCCGGAAACGCTCGCCGAGGGCCATCCACAATGACGCGACCCCGATGCCGACGACTGCGGCGATAGCCAGGTTTCGGAGGAACGTCCGCCAAGGAACGACGCGGCTGGTGCGAAATCCTGCCATCCGCTGCTGCGTCTGGTCGAGCAGTCGCGCCACCATTCCATCAGCGGTGGTCGCCGACGAGTCTCCGATCAACCCATCCTGTGGTCGGTGACGGGAAGCGAGATCGACCACCGTGAGGAGACGGTTGTGGATGCCGCCGAGCGACCGCTCGATGCGCAGGGCGATCGACTGGACGACCGGTCGTCGGATCGCGGGTGTCAGCAGGAACCCCATGACACCCAGTCCCACCACTCCCCACCAGCCGCACCAGACTGCAACACGCGCGGGAACCGCCAATGGCAGCGCGAGGTCGAGCAGCACTCCTCCGAGCACCCAGGCAACCGCTGCAGTCACCGCCAGCAGAAGACCTGCCGCCAGGACGGTGGCCATGAATCGACGGCGGGTCCGCCAGACGGTCCTTGCAAGACGCTGAATGTGCGAGTCGAGGCTACCGGTGGACATATTCGTGCTCCTGGGTTTCGCGAAGCCGTTCGCGCTTCCTCTTACGCCGTCTGTCCTGAGAGACCCTGCCGTTCCGAGAGGTCTTGCTGTCCTTCCGTGGTCGAACCAACGGCGCGGGAGAGCCAGTCCGCGAGTCGGGCACGCCAGCCTTTTCCACGCTCAGAGCCGCTCGCCGGCGGTCGGAGGGTGCTCAGGCCGAATTCCACTGCGAACAGCACGAAGACCGCCGCCAGCAGCCATCGCCAGATCTCGCGGCGACCGGTGAGGCTCGCGTGCAGTGTGGGATCCTCCGCAGTGCCCGCGAGGAACCGTATGGACCTTGGAGCGAACGTCGCGGCGACCTCCGACTCGGGCAGATGGTCGAGGGCGGCGGTCTCGATCCTGGGATTGACCGCCATGCCAAGTCGCAGCGTCGAGCCTTCGGCTCCAGCCGGCGGTTCGATGTCGAACTCGTAGAACCCGACCGTCGCAGTCTCCTCGAGTCCGCCGGTCGCCCCACGATCACCGGCCACGACGTCGATGGCACGTCGCCGTCCGGTCGGATCCGTCGCCTGCACCGCCGCCCGTCGCCAGGACTCGTCGAGCCTCACGGGTGCAGGTTCGTGGGGATGGAGGCTCTCCGCAGTGATGGCGGGTGGATCGGGGCGTACGTACTGCGAGACGCGTAGGGCGATCGGGACGAAGGCGGGATGAACCGGCAGATTCGACCAGTCGGGCGTGAACGGAACGCCCCACACCATCACCCTTCCGCGCCCCAGTCGGAATTCCGCCACCAGGGGCGTGCCGTCGTCTAGACGGACGAGCACCCGCTCGCGACCGGCTTGACCCACAGCCTGATCGGTCGCCGTTCGGTCGGAAGGTCCACCCTCCTCGGCGTTCGCGAACAGGTCCAGGGGAACGTGACGAAACACGCTGAGGGTGTCGAGGTCGGAGGCTGTCGGGTTCGCGAGAGCCTCACCCTGCGAGGGGGCGAGTAAAAACGGCGAGAAAACCGGATGTGAACGATCCTCGATCACGATGCGCCTCGCTGAGCGTTCGTCATCGACGTCTCCGACGGCT
>JBJTBB010000495.1:0-5285 GCA_046091125.1 Planctomycetaceae bacterium | reverse complement strand
CTGTGGTGGTTTGACATCGATCGGTCCCAGGCGGCTCGCCAGGGCGTCGGCGATTTTTTCGGTGTGGCGGCTCGCGAAAATGGCCGATGCGTTGATGCAGCCTCGACCGCTGTTGATCGCCACGCTCTCGGCCATGAGGTCGATGTACTTCTCCCAGTCGTCGACGCAGTCATCGCCAAGGAGGATCTTGGAGAAACCGGGGCCGTGCACCTGCACGTTCGGGTTGGAGCGATACTGTTCAACGGTCCTCGCACTTCCGAAGATCATGCTGCGGCGGCATCCGGAGAGAATTCCGGCCCCGACATCGGTCGACCCGGGGTAGAGGCCGATCGCCTCGGATGGTATTCCCGCTTCGACCATGCAGGCGGCCATGCGATAGGGAGTCCAAGGCTCCTGGCTGCCAGGCTTCATGACCAGTCCGACTCCCAGTGCGATGACGGGCAGCCAAAGGGTGTGCACGCCCGGCGAGTTCGAGGGCAGCACCAGCCCAAGCACCGGCGACTGGACCTGATAACTGACCACGACCCCGCGTTGCTCCTGACCATATCCCCGCCAAAGGATGGCGGGATCGAGGCCCCTGGAGAGGGCGTCGAGCATGCGATCCATATTCGAAAGAACGAAATGGTTCTTCTGCATGTTGGCTCTGCAGAGCGATTCCGGGAGCCCGGTCGTCGCCGACTGCTGCTTGACGAAGTCGGCAGGCGATTGGGGCACGCCTCCGACGGCAACCGTTCCGCTGGAGTACAGGTTTCCGGCCGTCTGGAGCCGCTCGACGACGTTCTCGGGATCGATGGCGAGCAGGGCTTCACGCGCCCTTCTCGCCTTTTGGAGATCCCGCCCCACGAGGGCACCCCCGACCTGACTCACCTCCGCCACCGGTTCGCCGGTCAGGAAGTGCACGAGCGTGTCACGCTCGATCGACTCATAGGGCTTGCCGAATCGCCATGCTGGAAGGTGCATCAGTAGACTCCGACCGTCGTGCTTGCGGCCAATGCCCGGAACGGCCTGACACCGCTGATGCCATCCCAGGGATACTTCGCAAAGGGACGTTCCCGCTCTCCCTCGTCCCGTTCGAGGAATCCGGGGATGAACGTCTCATGCGTGAGGGTGGTCAGTCGAACCCGGCCAGTGCCTCCATATGGAACGACTTCGTCGGGATTGTCCATGTCGACCACCTCGATCACCGCCCTCGGCTGCGGCGCGTAGTAGGCGATCGTGTATCCGTCTGCCGGCACGACAGGGCGGCTCGCGGCGAGTCCCATCAACGTGTTGCCGTAGGTGGGGGTCATGTAGGCTCCGTCGAGAAGTTCCTCAACGGCGAAACGCGTCCACTGCGGGGTGAACTCGGTGCCTCCCGAGAAGATTCCGGTGATCCCGACCTTTCCGATCGTCGTGCCCCTTTTCTCCAGCGAGAGGGCGAGGGCCTCGAGCAGCTTCGGCGTCGTGAACATGCAGCGGATGTCGTGCCCCGCCTCGAGGATCGTGATCGCCTGGTCGATGCAGTGCTGCTTGTAGGCCTCGAGGTGCTCCATCCAGCCCTTCTGAATGTGCTTGATCACCCAACGGGGATCCAGGTCGACGCAGAAGCAGATGCCACCGCGGTACTGGGCGAGATGTTCGATCGAGAGTCGCAGCCGTCTCGGCCCCGAAGGCCCGAGCATGAGCCAATTTGCACCCCGCGGAAAGAACGCATCGGGAAGCGTGTCGCTGAACATTTCGTAGTCAGTGCGGAAGTCTCGGTGGTTGACCCGTGAATGTGGAATGCCGGTCGTTCCGCCCGTTTCGAAGACGTACATCGGCTTGTCGGCGAGGCCCTTGGGAACCCACCGTCGTACGGGTCCGCCGCGCAACCACTCGTCCTCGAATGGCGGAAACTTCTTGAGATCGTCGAAGGATTTCACGTCCTTGAGCGGGTTGAATGGCAGCGATTTGGCATACTCGAGCCAGAACGGGCAGCCGGTGGACTCGTGAAAGTGCCAGGCCATCATCTCGACCACATGGGCATCGAGCTTTGCGCGGGCCGACGCGATTGCCGAATCCGAAGCGACTTCAAAACAAGGCTGAGCCACTGTCGCCATACACACACTCCTGAAGTGTAAAAGCCTGATTTGTTCGGACAGTCTTCGTGCCCCGAGGGGGCCGAGTCTAGGTTCGCGGTTCCTGCCCCGTGGGCGGACCTGCGGCGAGTTGGCCGAGCACCTGCATCAGCCCGTTGAAATGGGCGAGTCGTGGACCGTGTCGATCGATGAATTCGCCGAGAGCATAGTCGCTCTCGAGCATGTCTTCAGCCGTTTCCGCGCTCTCCCGTGCCACCGTCGCCAGGAAGTCCGTATGGACTTTCGAAAGGGCTTCAGCGGCATCTCGGCAGGCTACCGCGAGGTCCGGATTCGCTTCTCGCCAAGCCTTCAATTCCGCCAGGCGTTGCCGTTGTTGCTGCGAAACGACCCCCACCAACTGCACGAGGAGGTCGCAGGATCGCCTCTGGACTTCGAGAATTTCCCGCAACAGCCCCTGCGAGTCGAGGCCGGCCGATGAATCGTGGGATGCAGTCGCCGGCACTGGTTGAGCCGACACGTCGAACTGCGAGCAGGCCTGCGGAATGTGCGTCACGGGTTTGACTCCTCAAGCTGAACCACCGTCAAGATCATACCCGCTCGAAGTGGGCCGGTAAGCCGGTGGTCCAGGACGGACCGGGGCCCGCAGAGGTGGCTCAGCCGTCAAAGACGCCCCAGCCATCATCGAACGTCGACCGACGGGTCGGCCCGGAGTCCCGTGCATTCAAGAGATCCGGCCGGTGGCCCGATGCTTTCCTGCACTGGCGGGGTCATTCGCGGTATTCGGCGGATCCGGTCGATCGCCGACCCGGGGGAGGCGGGCGGAGTGGCACGAGAGGCGTATGGGTTTCTGACGGTCGTCGAATCACAGACGCACGGCTTGTTCGGCGGATATCTGCTCGTCGATGCCGGTGGCCGACCACTGGAGTTTCACTGCACGACCCCGGTCACCATTTCCAGGGCACAGGCGATTCTCTACGGTCCGACGCTCGATGCGGATGTTCGCGGACGGCAGATCGGAGCCGCGCTGCTGGCGGAGGCGAGCATGCTTCCCCAGGTCGTTCTCGTGGATGAGTCAGCCACGGCTGCCGTCGGGGAGCACACTCGAGTGCCCGTCGCGATCGTGCAGTCACTCACGGCCGTCGAGGCACCCGCGAGCGAGTGGCTCAGAGTTGGGGAAGCCAGTGTCCGGATGGCCTTCACAGCCGGAACCGATCCCATCGATCCGCCCCCGCTTCCGCCATTCGACCTGCTCGAACCCTTCGAGCGCATCAGGGCGGCCATCGACGAGGTGCAGCGGCATGGCTGATGTCGATGGGTTGCGAATTCGCACGTGGCGGGGGGATGCCCTCGCGGTGGGCGGGCCGCGGGTTCGGACGATCATTCTGGAATCACCACCCGCAGGGTTCGCGGTGCTGTCACTGCCGATGAGTCGCATTCCTGTGCCGACGGTTCGGAGTTGGCTCCTGTCGATGCCGTCCCAAGCGAAGGGCATCGTCCACAGCGGTTGTGGTCAGGTTGGCTTCGGGCCAGCCGACGTCCGTGTCCGCAGCTATCGATTCGATGGCACGGCTTCTTCTCCTTCTCCGCCGATCGCTTCGGATATTCCTGCACTGCAGGCCATGAAGACTGCTCACGCCGAGGGCGGGAGCCTCGGCGTCGGGCGGTCTGGTCGTCGGCGAGAGCGTGTGCGGCCGCCCCGAGACGTCGTCAAACTGGCGGATCGGTTCTTTTACCTCCTGCAGCCCGATGTCGAGACCCTCGTCAGCTCGGGAGGCCTCACATTTCCTAAAAACCCTTACCCGTTCCAGTTGGCCGGCATCGCATTTCTGCTCCCGAGGCAGGAAGCGGTGCTGGCCGATGAAATGGGCCTCGGCAAGTCGATGCAGGCCATCTCTGCGATCCGTCTGCTCGTTCGGCTCGGGCAGGCGCGGAGAGTGCTCGTCATCTGCCCGAAAGGCCTCGTCTCGAACTGGCGACGCGAACTCGCGGAGTGGGCGGGAGAACTGCCCGTGGCGGTCGTCGACGGGGATCCAGCGAGGAGGCGTTGGGTCTGGGGGCTCAAGGATGTGCCCGTAACGCTCGCCCACTACGAGTCGGTGGTGAGGGACAGGGCTGTCGTCGAAGAAGCGGCGTCTCCCTACGATCTGGTGGTGCTGGACGAGGCCCAGCGGATCAAGAATCGCGGGAACCAGACCAGTTCCTCGGTGCGGGCGATTCGTCGCAGGAGAAGTTGGGCGCTCACGGGCACGCCGATCGAAAACTCCCCGGCCGACTTGGTGGGACTCTTCGAGTTCGTCTCGCCGGGCCTCGTCGACGATGCGATGGGGCCGCGGGCCCTCGGCGACGCCGTTTCCGATCACGTGCTCCGTCGAAGAAAAGAGGAGGTGCTCGACGACCTGCCTCCTCGCACCGACCACGACGAGCGGATCGAACTGACCAGCCAGCAACGTGAGGCCTATCGGCTGGCCGAGGAGGAAGGTGTCCTTCGGCTGACATCGATGGGACGGACGATCACCATTCGTCACGTGTTCGAGCTGGTCCTGAGGCTCAAGCAGATCTGCAACTTCGATCCTGCCAGCGGCGCGAGTGCGAAGCTCGAGCGGCTTGAAGCGGAACTCGACGAGGTGCGGTCGAGTGGGCGGAAGGCGATCGTCTTCAGTCAGTGGGTCGAAACGCTCGAGCGGCTCGAGCGGAAACTCGTCGGATTCCGTCCGACCATGTACCACGGCGGGCTTTCGACATCCGCCCGCGATGCCGCTATCAGGTCATTCCGTGAGGATCCTGACCGCACCGAACTGCTGCTTTCGTACGGGGCGGGGGCGGTGGGGCTCAACCTGCAATTCTCACAATACGTCTTCCTCTTCGACCGGTGGTGGAATCCGGCCGTCGAGGATCAGGCCATCAACCGGGCCCATCGCATCGGAGCGACCGGCGCGGTGACGGTCACCCGGTTCCTTTGCACCGAGACGATCGAGGAGAGGATCGACGCGATCCTCGAGTCGAAGCGGTCACTCTCCGAGGTGATTTTGTCGGAGGCGGGGGCGTCCGCGGGGCTGCGCACGGGTGGCCTCACGGCGCAGGAGTTGTTCGCCCTCTTCCGCCTCGAGCCACCCCCCGCCTCCCCGGATGTCTGGGGAGGCCGGCGGGCCGCATGAACGGTCGGGAGACCATGGACCGCCGTCGCTCCCGACTACACTTGAGGGATGGTGTGTCGATACGACTATGACG
>JBJTBB010000494.1:0-7529 GCA_046091125.1 Planctomycetaceae bacterium | reverse complement strand
GTCAGGAGCTGGCCGACCTGGTCCGCTATCTTTCCGAACTCGGACGCGCTCCCACCCCCCCGCAACCAACGCGTTAGACCATGGCGTCACTCAAGCGAATCCTGGTAACCGGCGGAGCTGGTTTTCTCGGCAGCCATCTCTGCGAGCGGCTCGTCACCGCTGGACACGACGTGATCTGCGTTGACAACTTCTTCACCAGTCAGAAGTCCAACGTGGCCCATCTGTTGGGATGCGGAAACTTCGAGTTTCTGCGACACGACATCATTCATCCGCTCTGGCTGGAGGTGGACGAGATCTACAACCTCGCCTGCCCCGCCGCCCCTGGGCACTATCAGTTCAATCCCATCAAGACGATGAAGACGAGCGTGATGGGGGCGATCAACGTGCTCGGGATGGCCAAGCGGTGCCACGCGAAAGTGCTCCAGGCCTCCACCAGCGAGGTCTATGGAGACCCGGAGGTTCATCCCCAGCCGGAGACCTATCGCGGTGCGGTGAATCCCATCGGTCCCCGGGCCTGTTACGATGAGGGCAAGCGGGCGGCGGAGACGCTGTTCATGGATTATCACCGCTCCAACGGCGTGAATGTCAGGATCGTGCGGATCTTCAATACGTACGGCCCGCGGATGCATCCTTTCGATGGTCGTGTCGTGTCCAATTTCATCCGTCAGGCGCTCAACGGCGAGCCGATCACCGTCTTCGGCAGCGGCGCCCAGACACGTAGCTTCTGCTACCGCGACGATCTGGTTGAGGGCATCATCCGAATGATGCACGGCCCGGACGACTTCAGCGGACCGGTGAACCTCGGGAATCCTGAAGAGTTCACCATTCGCCAGCTCGCCGACCTGACGTTGGAGCTGACCGGTTCGCGTTCCATCGTCGTGCAAAAGCCTCTGCCCGTGGACGACCCGGAACGGCGTCGGCCGGATATGTCCCTGGCCAGGAGCAGACTCGGTTGGGAGCCCGCGATGCCGCTCGCCGACGGGCTCGCTCGCACGATCGAGTGGTTTCGGTCGGTGAATCTCGACGAGTTTCGGGCCCCGACCCCCAACTATTGAGCGGTATCGAAGGCCCGCGCTGTTTTTGGCCTTCGCCGACGGCCGAGGATCGGATAAGTTTCTGGTTTGAGAAGTCCCGACCGGGGCGAAGGAGGAAGATGAGCGCGATGAACCGTCAGGAACTTACCGCCGTGGTGCGGCAGTTGCTCGAAAAGGAGACCGGCGAGCAGTACGACGACCTGCAGGAATCCACGAAGCTCAGGACAGGCCTGAACCTCGACTCGCTCGACATGGCCGGCCTCGTGCTCCATATGGAGAGCCAATTCGGAATCAGCATCGAGACTGAATTGCTCGAGGGTCTCAACACGATCGGCGACATGCTGGACGTGCTCGAGAAGAAGATTGCAGAGAAGAACGCCTCGAGGGCCGCCTGACCGGCGGGCGGCTGCTTGACGGCCGCCTGAACGCCCGCGATGGAGCGTCCCCGGATCTTCACCGTGTCGGCCTGGTCCGCTGTCTCGGCGCCCCTGTGCGAGGTGGGTGCCTGGCGGGATGACCCGGGGGCATTGCCCTCCGGCGAGATGCCAAGACGGTTTCTCCGACATGCCGACGAGCAGACCGTGGCTGCCTGCAGGGCCGTGCTCGGTGCGATCGCCGATGATCGAAGGTCGACCGTCCTCGAACGACCGACGGCGGATGACGGCGATCCGCATCGATCGCCGCTGCTCAATGACCAGTGGGGGGTCCTCGCCGCTTCGTGCGGTGCCGGACGCATCATGGGGGCCGCAACACTCGCAGCCACCAGAACCGCCGGGTCGGCAGGCGTGTCCACGCATGTAGTGCCGCAGTGTTCGCTGCATGCGGCCGCCAGTTCGATCAGCGTGCTGCTGGGTCTGCACGGGCCGCACTTCGGCATCGGAGGTGGACCTGAAGCCTTCGGCGAAGCCCTGATGGTGGCGGATGCCATGCTCGCCTTCGTGCCGCAGAAGGCTGGTTTGTGGCTGGTGCTGACGGGCTGGCAACAGGAGCCGCTGCGCGACGATGCCGGCATTCCGATGAAAGAAACCGGTGATCCGATCCTGCACGCCTTCGCCATGGCTCTCCTCAGAGAAACCGGCATCGGAGGCATCGAAGTCGAACTGGCACGGGCGGAGGATGGGGTCGATGCCCGTTCCCCGGCCATGCTACCCGCTGATCCCGTCAACAGGTCAGCCGGTACGCGCGTGTCACTTGGCGAGGTCGTGGCAGCCGTGGCAGCCGCTGGAGAGGGGCGTTCGATCACCCTGGAGAGCGCTCCCCGGAGTGATGCAATCTTCAGTCGTGCCGGGATGCGAGCGTCGGACGGTGGGGTGACGCGATGACTCTCCGGCATGGTGACACGTTACGCTCTCATCCGGCAAGGACCGTCGTCACGGGCATCGGTGCGGCGACTCCGCTGGGGTGCTCGCTCGATCAGATCATCGATGGGCTGCTGGCCGGACGCAGTGGCGTCCGGCGGGTGCATCTGCCGCTGTTTCCATCCGGACAATTCATCTTCGCCGCGATCGCCACACACGTGCCGTCGGACAACGGAATGCGCGCTGCGCCCCTCGACGACGCAGATCGTGCGGAGACGTTGTGCCATTCGGCGGTCGCAGCCGCCTTGGTCGATGCTGGAATCGATCGGGCGGAAGCAGGGAATGCCAGCGGTCCCCGCATCGGCCTCGTGGCTGGTATCGGTGCGGAGCGACTGAAGGCTTGGGAGTGGGACTTCTTCCGTGGGGGCCACGACGTCTTCAGGACCCCCACGGGTGGGTCGCTGGCACACCGCACCGCGCGGGAGGCCGCCATTCGCGGACCGGTCGCGACCGTCGGCAGCGCGTGTGCGTCGAGCGGCCATGCGATCGCCGTCGCACGATCATGGCTCGACTCCGGGTTGGTGGACATCTGCGTCGCCGGAGGATGCGAGGTCTTCAGTCCGGCGGCTGTCGCGGCCTTTCATAATCTCAGGGCGTTGTCGCGTCGTTCGGACGAGCCATCGCTGGCATCACGGCCTTTCGATCGGGATCGCGATGGATTCGTGATCGGAGAGGGTGCTGTGTTTCTGACACTCGAACGGATGGGCGAGCGGCCGTCCGCCCGACCGCTCGCCACCCTCAGCGGTATCGGTATGTCGAGCGACGCGCATCACATGGTTGCTCCAGCCGAAGACGGCATGCACGCCGCGACCGCCATCAGTCGTGCCATCCTCGATGCGGGAATCTCTCCGCACGATGTCGATTACCTCAATGCGCACGCCGCAGGCACACCCGTCGGCGACGTGGCCGAGACATGCGCCATCCGTCTGGCCTTCGGCGATCGCGCCGACGCCTTGCCGGTAAGTTCCACCAAGGGGCTTTCTGGCCACCTTGTGAGTGCGGCGGCGGCATTCGAAGTCGTCGCCTGCATCGGCGCGATTCGACGATCGATGGCTCCGGCCACGGCCAACCTCGACCATCCAGACCAGCGTTGTCCGCTCGACCATGTCCGCTGCGAGCCACGCCCCTTGCCGATTCGCACGGCCGTCAGCAACAGTTTCGGTTTTGGCGGCGCCAATATCAGCCTGGTGATCCAAGCCGTATGAGTGGGCGTCCCGCCGGTCGGTTCCGTCGTTCAGAAAAGGAGATCCCGCACATGCCGAAGCCCCACTCGCCTCCCGCTACGGCGGACGCCATCGACCGCCAATTCGAATCGCTGGTGGATCGATGGCATCGGGAGGATCCTGCTCACGACGAGCAGGGGCTCGAGGGCAGGATCTGCGATCTCCACCGGTTCAACTTTCTTCTCTGGCACGAGGAAGACGTCGCACGTTCTCCGGATGCGACCGATGCACGGATCGCAGAGGTGAAGCGGGCGATCGACCGATATAACCAGCAGCGAAACGACGCGATCGAGCGGGTCGACGACTATCTCGTCGAGGATCTCGGTCGTCTGGGAGTGGCGGCCTCTTCCGATGACGTCGCGGCGACCGACACGCCGGGAGCTGCGATCGATCGGCTTTCCATCCTGGAGCTTCGCCGGTACCACATGCGGGAGCAGGCGGACCGGCCGGACGCCGCCCCGGAGCATCGGGCGAAGGCGACGGCCCGGTTGGATGTGCTCGACCGCCAGCGGACCCACCTGGTCGAAGCGATCGACGCCCTCCTGCGGGATATCTACGCGGGCCGCCGGCCCTTGAGGGTGTTTCGGCAGATGAAGATGTACAACGATCCGACGCTCAACCCCTACCTCTACGGATCCTCCGGGGGAGGCAAACGATCGTGAGATGCACGGCCTCGCCGAGAGCCGCTCGACGTCGGTAGAGATGGCCGGGCTCTCCGCCGCCAATTCGGCAATCACGGCCGAGAGAGTCGTTCACGCTTCGCCCGGCAGCGGGCCGCCTGCCAAAAGACTGAACATGCCGACGGCCACTCGTGCCGCCTCGGGAGCGGAGGCGTCGCGGTCGTCCGGCCTCGCCAAGTCGCACGTGCTCGACCCAGCGACAGCGGCGGTCGATCCTGATTCGATGACGCCGTCCATGCCGACCAGTTCGATCTTTCCGTCGAGATGTTCAACCAGCGCCGTTCCGTGCTCGACCCAATCACCACAGTTGTAGTAGTCGACGCCCTGGATGGTCCTCAGGGCTGGCACATGGATATGTCCACAGACCACTCCCGAGCAACCCTGCTGGACCGTGTACCGTGCGACGAAGAGCTCGAAATCGTTGACGAAATTCACAGCACGCTTGACCCGGCTCTTGAGCATGGAACTGAAGGACCAGTACGGGTAGCCGAGTGAACGCCGGAGGTGATTCATCCATTTGTTGAGGTGAAGCGCGAGCGTGTAGGCCCGATCGCCAAGATGGTAGATCCAGGCGGCATGCTTGGTGAGGTGATCGAAGCAGTCGCCGTGGATAACCAGAAGCCGGCGTCCGTCGGCCGTCTCGTGGATGAATTGGTCCGCCAGTTCCATGTGTCCGAACGTGTGTGGCGAAAAGTCCCTCAAAAACTCGTCGTGGTTCCCCGTTGCGTAGAAGACGCGGGTGCCGTGCTTGAGCATGCCGAGTACCCGTCGCACGACGAAACTCGCCGTGTCGTTCCAGATGAAATTCCGCTTCAGTTTCCATCCGTCGATGATGTCACCGACGAGGTACAGATGCTCGGGTTCGAACCGCCCGAGAAACTCGAAGAGGTCCCGGCTGCGGGAAAACCCGCAGCCGAGGTGCACGTCCGAGATGAACAGCGACCGGACTCTCATAGGGCTCGGATCCTTTCGGGGCTTCCGGCCGCGTCAATACGGCGTGCCATCGACCTGCCGTGCACCCGCTTGAAAAACTCTACCCGCCCGGACGCCTGGGCGACAAAGTCGATTCCAATTGAGAATTTCATGAGCCTCGCGATCGCTGGGAACCCATCGATGCTGGCCGCCGAAACTCGGTGGGTGTCAGTCGCCGGGGATTCCCGTCGACCGGCCCATGGAGAGACTCTTGAGGGTCAGTACGGAGCCGAATGACATCAGCGCAAGTCCCAACCATCGCGGAGGCTGGACGATTTTGCGGGATGCCGCCTGGGTCCAAGTGGCGGCCGCCTGAGGATACTGCCGCTCCCCCATCTGGGCAGCGATAAACCGACTCGATCGCTCACTGAGCGTGAACGACGTGACGAGTCGGAACTGAACCCCGAGCAGGAACAGCAGCAGCCCGACCATCAGAATGTGTTCACGCCGCATCGCCACGATTCGCTCCTCCGGCGGCCGATCGATCCGAGATCGCCGGATCCGCTTCTGTCTTGTCGGCGGCTCAGCTCCAACGTCTTGACGCTCGAAAGTGGGGGCAGAAGGCCCCGCACGATCGCCACGACCGGTCCCGCCCATGGCGGCTCGGCGATCCTCGGCCGGAAGGGACCTTTCGGAAGAACCCCCCCCCAGGTTTGGCAGCGCCCCACGTCCTGCGCCGTCCGCTCAAGCGTCGTAATAGAGGCAGAATTCATACGGATGTGGACGCAATTGCAAGGCCGCGACGTCGTGGTCCCGCTTCCACCGAATCCATGTCGCCACAACGTCTTCAGTGAAGACGTCACCTCTCAACAGGAAGTCCTGATCCCCCTCGAGCGCGTGGAGGGCTTCTTCGAGAGAGCCGGGCGCTTTCGGAACGTCCGCCAATTCCTCAGGAGGCAGGTCGTACAGATCGCGGTCGAAGGGTTCCCCGGGATGGATCCGATTTTCGATCCCGTCAATCACAGCCATGAGGATCGCGGAGAACGCGAAGTAGGGATTGCACGTCGGATCGGGACAGCGGAACTCGATCCGCTTGGTCTTGGGATTCGCGGAGTACATCGGGATGCGACACGCGGCCGAGCGATTCCTCTGCGAGTAGGCGAGGTTTACCGGCGCCTCGTAGCCGGGGACGAGCCGCTTGTAGCTGTTGGTGGTTGGGTTCGTGAAGGCGAGCAGTGCGGGGGCGTGGTGGAGGATTCCTCCGAGCGCATGCAGCGCCATCTCCGAAAGCCCGGCGTAACCCGTGCCCGCGAACAACGGCTGTCCGTCCTTCCAGAGCGAGACGTGGGTGTGCATGCCCGAACCATTGTCACCGTGGATCGGCTTGGGCATGAACGTCGCCGACCGTCCGTGCCGTCGGGCCACGTTCTTCACGACGTGCTTGTAGATGCAGACCTGGTCGGCCATCCGCACCAGTTCCTGGAACCGCATGTCGATCTCGCACTGTCCGGCCGATGCCACCTCGTGATGCTGGGCCTCGACGTCGATCCCGCAGGCGATCATGGTCTGCATCATCTCGGTGCGAACGTCCATCAACTGGTCGGCGGGGGGGCAGGGAAAGTAGCCCTCCTTGAAACGCAGTTTGTGTCCGAGATTCGGTCGTTCCTCGCGGCCACGGTTCCATTCGGCCTCGACCGAGTCCACGTGGTAGTAGGCCTCGTGCGCGTTCTGGTCGAAACGCACGTCATCGAATACGAAAAACTCCGCCTCCGGCCCGATGAAGCACGTGTCGGCGATGCGTGTGCTCCGGAGGTAATGTACGGCCTTGCGGGCCACGTGTCTTGGATCCCGCGAATAATCCTCACGGGTGATCGGGTCCTGGACGTTGCAGATGAGCGCGAGCGTGGGAACCGTAGTGAAGGGATCCACGAACGCCGTCTCGGGCACGGGCACGAGCAGCATGTCGCTCTCGTTGATTGCCTGCCATCCACGGATGCTGGAGCCATCGAAGCCAAGACCGTCCTCGAACACGTCCTCTTCGAGTTTTCCGACCGGGATGGTGAAGTGTTGCCAGGCTCCGAGGAAGTCCACGAACCGCAGGTCGACCGCCTTGACCTCCCGTTCCCGGCACAGGGCGAGCACCTCGCGTGGCTTCATGCTGCTCTCCTCGAAGACGAATCATCGGTCGTCGGAACGGCGTCAGGCGACATTCCCGACCAATGACGAGAGTCTCGCGGAGGACGGCGTTGCCTGCAATCACGCTTCACGGGATCGGGTACCTTACGTCCCGAGGAAACGCGGCCCATGCCCTCTCCCCACACC
>JBJTBB010000493.1:0-3682 GCA_046091125.1 Planctomycetaceae bacterium | reverse complement strand
CCTCGGCCGCGGTGTCAGCCCTAGGCGACGACTGGCGACTGGAGCAGGCGAACCTCGAGGTCGAGGAGGCCTCCGTCGCCACGGGTGGTCGCACGATCCGAGAGCCACGGCTGGTGGCCAGCGGGAGCGGTCAGCTCCATGCGTCCACAGGAGTATTCGAAATCTCGTCCGCCGAGATCCTGACGTCGACCGTCTCACTCCGTACCGCAGGGCTGACGCTGGTGACCGGCGGGCAGGCCACTTCCACGAAGCCCGGCATCAGGGGCCGGCTCTCGTGGCAGACGGATCTCGGACGCCTCGAGAAATGGATCGCGGCACCAATCGAAGCGGCTGCGTGGCCGCTCGGCGGCCGAGTCTGGGGGACGCTCGAGGTGCTGGAAACACCGAAGGGTACGAACGTCAGGGTCGAGGCCACGGGTGATCAACTGACGCTCTCGAGTGTCCCTGTTTCGGCGGCTCTCGGCATCGGCGGCGGCGCATCGGCTACGGAGGTCTGGCGCGAGCCGAGGGCCGAATTGGTGCTCGAGATCACGCAGTCAGCCGCTGGTGGAATGCTGATCGATCGCCTGGCCCTCGACAGCTCGACCGCCGCCGTGCAGGCGGCCGGTGCGGTCGGGGATCCCTCGACAAGACGATTCGTCGAACTCACCTGCAGCATGTCCTACGACCTCGCAGCGGTTTCGCGACTGTTGATGCCATGGACCGGCGGCGGCTTCGCCCTCTCAGGAGCCGGTTCCCGACCGTTTACGATTCGGGGTCCGCTTGACGACCTCCGATTCGCGCGGAATCCGGAGGGTTCGAGCGGGGTACCGTTGTCACCGCTGGTCAACGGTGTTCCCACCAGAAACACGGTGGTGGATGGTGGTCTGGCCTGGAGTTCGCAGCGGAAGGATTGGCTTGAAGCAGCACGGGGCACGGACGCGGGCGGGACCACTTCACCGGGCCGACCTGCGATCGCGGTGTCGTCGGTTCGTGCGCCCGGAGGATCATCGAACGAAGGCCCCCTGGACTGGCTGAGACTCCTGTCGCTCGAAACGAGCCTCTCGTGGAACGCAGGCAGCATCCAGGGCCTTCCCCTCGCGCCGGCCGAGGTGCCGGTACGGTTGCTCGACGGGCAACTGGCGTTCGGCCCCTTCGACGTCGGTCTGGGTGGTGGACGAGTGCGCGGCAGCCCATGGGTGCGACTGGTTCCGGGACCGGTGGAGATGGTCGTCCCTCCAGGAAGAATCATCGATCGGATCAATCTCTCCGGCGGGATTTGTGACCGTTGGATCGGATGGATCGCTCCCTTGATGGCCAGGGCCACCCGGACCAACGGCTTCGTGAGCGTCGATACCGCCGGGGTGGCGATGCCGGTGTCGGATCCGTTCGCTGGACGGTTCGACGCCCAGGTGCTGTTCGAGTCCCTGGAGGTTGAACCCGGCCCCCATGCGCAGCCGCTTGCGGCCATCGTCGCTCGGCTGCAGAGCCTCCTGGATCCGCGGTTATCGGCCGGCCAGAAGGTGGTACTGATGCGGGTGCGGCAGCAGCCGGTGCGCGTGTGGCTGCAGGACAGGCGTATCTGGCACGACAGCCTCGTCATGGAGACCGGCCAGATGATCGTGAAGACCGCTGGGAGTGTCGCCGCCGACGGCACGCTCTCGATGATGGCCGAGATGTCGTTCCGGGGCGACATCGCCGGTCAGACACCGGTCGTCGCCACACTCCTGAAGACTCCAATCCTGGTGCCATTGAAGGGAACGATCCAGCGGCCTCAATTCGACGCAAGCGCGATCGACCAGACCGTCGCCCGAATCGTGGAAAACACCGCTGGAGCGATCATCGGCGAGGGTCTCGGTCGTGGGCTCGAGGCACTGTTCGGCAATCCCCAGCCGCCGAAGCCTCCACCTGCACCGTAGGAACCTGCCGAGGCATCGACCTGCTTCTGCCGGGAAGTCACCGCCCGCCGAAGCCAATCGATTCGACAAGGCGACGGCGGCCTCTGGACGACCGGCCACGATGGGGAGGATCTGGGCGTCCGCATCCCCAAGATCGATGCCGGCGGCACGAATGGCCCGCCGCACTTCTGCGGCTCGGTCGAGGAGGTCTCTCCTCCGACAAGGCTCTTCGGCGACGATGCGAATGCCCCGCTCGGCGGCTGCGGCGACCGGAGGTGGATGGGCCGTCGAAAAGACCCAGCTCCGCGCCACATGCCGCAGCCAGGCTATGAGATCGGCAGATCCCGCGACGAAGCCTCCGGCCGCCCCGATCGCCTTTGAGAGCGTGCCCACCCGCACATGGACACCATCCGAGCAGCCGTTGGCCTCGACAAGACCACTGCCGCGGGATCCAAAAACTCCTGTGGAGTGGGCCTCGTCCACCATCAGCATCGCTGCGTGCCTTCGAGCCAGTTCGCACAGGTCCGGGAGCCTTGCAATGGTGCCGTCCATCGAGAACAGCGTGTCCGTGACGATGAGCCGACGACGCGCCGCGGGCTCGGAAGACAATGCCTCGGCGAGAGCGGCCATGTCCCGATGGGGATACAGAACGATCCTCGCCCGTGACAGCCGGCAGCCGTCGAGAATGCTCGCGTGGTTTCGTCGGTCGCAGAAGACAACGTCCGCGCTACCGACGAGCGCCGGAATCGTCGCGACATTTGCCGCGAATCCACTCGGAAACACGAGAGCTGCTTGAACATCGAGCAATTTCGCGATCGCCGACTCGAGCCGTGCATGGGCAAGCGACTGCCCGCTCACCAGCGGACTCGCACCCGCACCAAACCCCTCGGCGCACCCCCCCTTGGAAGCCGCCCGCGTGAGGCGGATGTCACCGGCCAGGCCGAGGTAGTCGTTCGAGCCGAAATTGATCAGTCGCCTCCCATCGAGATCGACCTCCCGACCCTGCCGTCCACTTCGAACACGTGGAGGCCGCTCGAGCGAGAGTCGCCGAAGACGGGAGCGTTCCTCCGCGATCCAGTCAAGCGGGTCTTTCATCGACGCGACGCTGTCGACGGCGCCAGCGGCGTCGACGCCGGAGTGGGACCGGGAACCGCTCATGCCTGCTCCAACATGTGTGCAAGCGACACGACCCGCCGGTATTCCACTGCGTTGACGGGATGCACCGAGAGCCGACTGCCTCGTCGGAGCAGCTCCATGCCAGCGAGCTGCTTCACTCCCCGCATTTCCTCGATCGACACCGCTCGAGGAAAGATCTCGACAAGTCGCACATCGACCATCGACCAGATCGGATTGTCCGGAGACGATTTTGGATCCGGGGCGCAACTTCGGGGATCCCAAGCCGTGTGGTCCGGATAAGCCTCCCGCACCACCTCCACCACTCCAACCGCCGCCGGGGGGGACGCGTTGGAGTGATAGAAGACGCAACGATCGCCTTTTCGCATCTCCCGCAGAAAGTTTCGGGCCTGATAATTCCGCACGCCTTCCCAGTGCGTTTTCTTCGCTGGGGCGTTCGCCAGATCGTGGATCGAGAAGACCTCCGGCTCGCTCTTGATCAGCCAGTGCCGCATGCCGTCACCGAGGCCCCATCGGAGGCAGTCCCATCTTCTCCCGTCTTCTCTGTATCGCCGAGAAATACTCGCTGAACTTGGCCCGCTGCTCGGGACTCGTGCCATCGAGCATTTGCTTCCGCCAGGCATTCCGGTCGGCCTCGCTGCCGCCCCTGCCAAGGGGCGGCCCTCCCGCGG
>JBJTBB010000492.1:0-4404 GCA_046091125.1 Planctomycetaceae bacterium | reverse complement strand
ACGGTTGACTGGCCTTGCCGCCGCCCGCTGCCATCCGCCGGCGGCCGATATCCTAGGTCAGTAACTGTGCGGGATTTGCGGTTTCGTCGGCTTTGATGACGCCAGGTTCTCGCCTGTGACGCATCGGATGATGCGCACGATGCCTCATCGAGGGCCTGACGACGAAGGCCACGAGAAGCGCCTCTTGGCGGCGCGAGGCGATTCGCAAGTGGTCGCTTCCTTCGGCTTTCGACGACTGGCGATTCTGGACCTGACTCTGGCTGGCCACCAGCCGATGGTTGACCCCGAAACGGGCAACGTCCTCGTGTTCAACGGGGAAATTTACAATTACAGGCTCATTCGCCAGAGACTCGAGTCCCGTGGGATCGTCTTTCGGAGCACCAGCGACACGGAGGTGCTCCTCAGGGCCCTGTCGCTATGGGGCGTCGATGCGTTTGACGAACTCGACGGCATGTACGCGCTCGCGTTCTATGAAGCCCGTAACCGCCGCGTGCTTCTGGCCCGAGATCCCGTCGGAATCAAGCCCCTTTACCATGCCCGGGTCCCTGGCGCGATTCTCTTCGCGAGCGAGATCCGTTCGCTTCTCGCATCGGGCGTGGTGTCCGACGAGTTCGACCCCGCCGGCGTCGCGAGTTTTCTGGCCTACGGCGCTCCCCAAGATCCGCTCACCGTGCACAAGTCCATCAGGTCGTTCCCCGCGGGAACTTTCCAATGGATCCAGGCCACTCCGGATGCCCGAGACATCGTCGAGGGAGACATGGTCGAGCACTGGCACATGCCGCCGGTCGACCTCCATCGCGATCCGCACGACGCGGCACGGTCACTTCGCAAAACGCTCGACATCACCGTTCAGCAACACCTCGCGTCCGACGTGCCACTGGCTTTTTTCCTTTCCGGTGGCATCGATAGCGCCGTAATCGCCTCGATCGCAGCCCGCCACCTGGGCGAGGTCGACACGTTTTGCGTGGGCTTCGAGAGCCCCGGCATGGCGTCGGAACTCGACTTGGCCAAAGCAACCGCCCGGCATATCGGCGCAAGCCACCAGTCGGTGATCATCAGTCAAGACACGATCGTCGACACCTGGGATCGATGGCTCTCGGCGGCCGACCGACCGAGCGTCGATGGTCTCAATACCTTCATCATCAGCAAGGCCGTGCGTGCCGCAAACGCGAAGGTAGCTTTTTCCGGGCTAGGCGCAGACGAACTTTTCGGCGGAGACTGGAATTTTTTCCGGGTTCCGGCGATACTTCGGGCGCTGCGCGTCGCTTCGGTGGTGCCCGCCGGCCTCCGGAGGGCGGGAATGGCCGCGATGCTGCCGTTGATTCCGCGGCGTTATCAAGCCCGGGTCCGCATGCTGTCGGATGCTTCGGCGACGGCCGTCGACGTTGGCCTGAGCCTCAAGCAGATGTTGGATCGCGATACCATGCGGAGCTTGGGACTCGAGTCGCACTTGCTTCCACTCGATGAGCACTTCCTTGACCCGGCTCAAGTGCTGCCCTGCACCAAGCTGTCCGCAGACGTGTTTCGTGCCGTGTCGTGTATCGAGTCACGACTCTACATGGGAAACACCCTCCTGCGCGACTCAGACACAATCAGCATGGCCCACTCGAGCGAGCTTCGTGTTCCTTTCGTCGGTCGCCGAGTTCTGGAGGAGGCCGCTCGAACTCCTGGCCACGTCCACCTGCAGGGCGGCCGGACGCCGAAACGAGTTCTCCGCGACGCGGTCGGTGATCTTCTTCTCCCTGAGATCCTGAATCGGAAGAAGACGGGCTTCACGCTCCCGCTTGGCGACTGGATGTTCACGACCTTGAGAGAGTCGTGTGAGGCTGGGATCGACGGTCTTGGGGCCATCCCCTTCCTCAATCATGGCAACGCGCGGCGACTGTGGAATGACCTGGCTGAGAACCGACGGCACAGCTATTGGATGAAACCCTTGCTGTTGGTCGCCCTCGGCAATTACGCAGACCGTTGCAAGCGCACGTATCTTGACTCTGCCGGCGCCATCAAAGTCCGTCCGGACCATCAGCGGCTCATCTAGGCCGCCGCGGCCGTTTGACTCACGGCATGAGAACGGCGGTCGGCCAGTCCGACGGCTGGCGGGCAGGGCGCCCCAGCGACTCCCACACCAGGGTACGGCCGCCCGCATCATCCTCCGATCCCGGAGTGCGAGGCCGGCTCACGACCAAACCGACGCCAAAGCTCGCACCGGCCTTCAACTGCACGGGCAGGATGAAGCGTTGCGGAAGCGCGGTTGTCATGCGGCAGCCGCGACTCGTCGGCTGGAACTCACACTTGACTTCAGCAGCCACATCCGTCTCAGTCGGCATGTTGGTGCCATCCGCCAGTTGATGATAAACGCTGTGGACCCGCGTCGTGCTGCCGATTGGTCCGCCGCTCGGGTTTGGGAGAAAGTCATACCGGTAGTCGTCCTTGTCGAGCGATTGCAGTTCGTTCACCCGACCGTTGGCTGCGGTGTCGAGAAACAGTTCGACCGGACCACGCGGAACGTCACGGCCACCTTGGTCCGATTCGACCGTCGTGCTGGAGTCGACGCACAGTCGCAGATACTCATCGTCCCAGGTCATCCGCAAAATCGCATCCGGCACAGCATTGCCGGACCCACCCAACCGACCGATGACGTGAACCCCGGGAACGTCATCCCAGACTGGCAATCCCCGCGAACGAGGCACGGGAAACCACGCAGCTTCCAGCGCTCGGGCCGATGCCTTCCCGTTTCCGATGCGAACGGTCGCCGCACCAGACCAGTGCAAAAGTTCGCCGGCTGCTGAACGCTCCGGCGAACAGGCAATCTCGAACGAGGTCTCCGCCTGTGGGTCAAGGCGATAGTCGGTGCCTTGCCGCTCAACCTCGACACGGCCCTCGGCCGGCCGTCCGGTAAGGTTCTTCAACGTGGCGGAGATGCCGCCGGAGCCGTTCGGCGCTACCGTCAGTCGCACTGGAGATGCGGCGTCATCATGATCCATCCCATCGAGGCTCTGGGCCAAGGCCTTGGCGTCGGCCCCCACGATGAAGAGCGGCGCGGGCGTGAGGGGTATTCCGATTGGTTGGTCGCCACCGGATACTTCCTGCCGCTCGCAGCCCATGAAATCAATGAATCTCAGAGGCTGGGGGGTCCTGATCGTGATGCGAGGACCCCTAGCCAGGCCATTCTCGACGACATTATCGATGCACCAGATCGCCGCAACGCTGGTTCCATCGGCTCGTTCGAACACATACCCCCGAATCCGCGGACTCGGCTTGATGTCGGCGACGAAGCGGACATCGTCCAGTTCATTGCCAATCGTGTTGATCGCCTTGCAGAGCCGCAGCGGCGTCAGCCGCATGTCCATGAACGGCCTCGACACCCAGAGATTCGCCGACTGCACGCGTGGCCAATACTTCGCCACGATGATGATCGCCCGGGCGGCGGACGCGGCCTGCATGAACTCTCGGTTACCGAAGTCATACGTCGGCTTCCCCGCTGAATAGTCGTCGTAGCAGGAATCGGCATTCCAGGATGGAATAAACGTCTCCGGAACGTTGAACATCTCGGTATAGAAGATGGGTGTCTCCTCGCCGTATCCGTATCGTTCCATCTGCGCGATGAGCCGCCTGGTCTCCTCATCCAAGTCGTGCATCGACAGCGTCCCGCCGTCGATGTTCCCATAGGGATGAACGGCGATCCCGCCGTAACGCCATCCAGCTCGCTGCGCAGCGGCGAGATAGCCTTCCATCGCGTCGTAGCCACGAAGCCGCGAATACCCCGAGGTTCCACAGGTTGGCAGGATGATCGCATCAGGAATCGCACGCAGCACTCCTCTGGCGGTCGCCAACTGCACCCGAAGGTGCTCATCGAACAACCCATTACTGACCAGATACGACCCTTCCTCCTCGTTGCCGAAGGCCCACACGGCATCGCGCCGTCGGTCATACCGTGATGCGTGTCGAAACGCAGCCTCTTCTATCCGGCGCTCGAGGTCATCGGGCACCTCCCGCCACGTCATGTAGTCCTGACCGACGGGGTCTTTGATTTGCAAGATATTGCCGATGTTGGTGATTCGATACCTATTCTCGAGGTCGACTCGCTCACCGGGGGCCGTCGCATCGTATCCCCAGCTCGTCGATCCGAATCCCCACTCCGTCAGTCGCCGGGCGAGATCCTCACCGCGGCTGATGGAGTCGTAAGCGCCCAGCGTTCCGCAGATATTCTTCGTCGGATGGCGGTTGCCCAGGGGCCGGATGATGGCCAGGCGGTGGTAGTCGGTGTAGACGGGAAGCCCAGGCACGTCGTAGGCCACCTCCACGACGACCACGCCCTCATGCAGCCGCCTCGGATCAAGGGGCAGGGGAACGCTCTGAACCCCGGATCGCCCGATCGTGATCCGCCCCCGGCCACGATAGACC
>JBJTBB010000491.1:0-3074 GCA_046091125.1 Planctomycetaceae bacterium | reverse complement strand
GTCCTGCATCGCGGGCAGCCGGTCGCGAAGGCGACCGTTGCCTTCCACCGGAATGATGGGCTCGTTTCGTCCAACGCTACGACCGATGACACCGGCCGATTCTCGCTGGGGACCTACGGTGCGTCCGACGGGGCTCCAGCTGGCGGATACCGTGTGAGCGTGGCCGTATCCACGACGACCGAGATTGAACCGGGTGTGCTCGCACCGCTGCCAGAGGGCGGAGCACGTTCCCCGATTCCGCTGACCTACGCGGATCCCTCGACATCCGGGCTGAAGGTCGAGATTCCAGATGCTGGCGATCGGGAGATCAAGATCGAGCTCAAGTGACGCGCGGCTTCCTCATGGTCGCGAGTCTATCTCCCGCTCCCGCGTGAGCAGATCGGTCTTGATCTTGATCGATCGGCTCAGATCAGTTCACGGATCGGTTCGCCGAAGGGCAGGATCGGCATCGGCCGACCGGAATGGTCGAGCACCGAATCCTCCGGCGTGATTCCGAGGTGCCGGTACACCGTTGCCCAGAGGTCGTTGGGCGTGAGCGGCCGATCCTTGGGGTGCGCGCCGTGAGCATCGGTTGAGCCCACGACCTGCCCCATGCGGAGCCCGCCCCCCGAAACCAGCACCGACATCGCGCCCGGCCAGTGATCGCGACCCGGTTGCTGGACCTTCGTCTGTGTCCCGACCTGATAGTTGATCCGGGGCGTGCGGCCAAACTCACCTGTCACGACCAAGAGCACCTTCTTGTCGAGCCCACGGGCGTACAGGTCCTCGACGTGTGCCGTGACGGCCTGGTCGTAATAGGGAAAACGCCACTTCGCATCCTCGAAAATGTGGCAATTGACCGCATGCGAATCCCAGTTGTAAACGCCGTTTTGAGGCGCCGTGCCACCCGGATGCTCCATCACGCAGGTCACGAAAGTCGTTCCGGCCTCGATCAGCCTCCTCGCCAGTAGCGCGCGCTGGCCGAAGCGATGGCGACCGTAGCGGTCGCGGATACTGTCGGGCTCCTTCGAGAGATCGAATGCATCACGGGCCTCGCGACTGGTGAGCAGCTCGAGGGCCTTACGGTCGAAGCGGTCCTTCGCCATGAGCGAGCCCCGCAGGTCGACATCGCGACGGAGCTGGTCGAGTCCCTTCGCGAGCACCGCCCGATCGTCGAGCCGCCGCGCGGCAGCCTCGTCGATCGATACGTTCATGACCTTGAAATTCGGTTCCGCAGGATCCCCGACGACAATGAAGGGGTCGTAGGAGGGGCCGAGATATGCGGAGCCGAAGCTGAAGACATCGACGCCCGAACGGCCGTTATCGACCAGGGCGGTGTAGTTGGGGAGGCCGCGTGACACGCCCTCGAGATGTCGTGCCACGAACGAGCCCACCATCGGAGAATCGTTGACGAAGCCCGTCGGCTCTTTTGGAGAGCGGCCCGTGAGGAACCGCTTGTGACCACCGCCGTGGTCGGCGAACTCGTGGGAGATCGAGCGGATCAGAGAGTAGCGATCCGCGCAGGTCGCGTGCATCGGCAGGAGTTCGCAGACCTCGATACCGGACTGATTGGTGCGTATCGGCCGGAACTCACCGCGGATTTCGGACGGAGCGTCAGGCTTCATGTCGTACGTCTCGTGGTGCGGAGGGCCACCGGGGAGCCAGACGAACAGCACGCTCGTGTCGCTGCTGGCACCGCCGGAGCCACTGGCCTGCCGAATGCGCAGGAGGTCGGAGAGGCAGAGTCCTCCAAGGCCGAGCGTGCCGGCCGAGAGCACGCTGCGCCTGGAAACCGGGCCAGGGCAGTGCCGCACGCTGTGCGTCGAGGATGGATCGCGGAACATGGCTCGTGTCCTCCGGCGGCAATCTGTCAGAACACCACTGTCGCCTTCTCCAGAATCGTACCGCAGGCCCCTGTTGCTTCAAAAACCGGTTCCAAGACGGAAGAGGCCTCCCTTTTTCCCCTTCGCATAGGATTGCAGGTTTCAAAGCCTTCCCGCACCGCGACTCGAAAGGAGCATCTCCCATGGCCGATTCTCTCGCCATCGAAGCCACGACCGCAGTCCCGGGAGGAGCCCGTTCCGCGGAGTGCGGGAGCGTTCGCCCCCTCGACCCGGTCGAGCGGAGGGTTCTCGGGGTCCTGATCGAAAAGGGAAAGACCACGCCGGAGCAGTACCCGCTGTCGCTCAACGCCCTAGTCACCGGCTGCAACCAGAAAAGCAACCGGGACCCGGTGATGGCCCTCGACGAGGAACGGGTGAGCCGGGCGATTTCGCGGCTGCGGGAGGCTGGCGCGATGGCCGAGGTTTTCGGTAGCGGAAGAATCGGCCGCTATCGGCACCTCGCCTACGAGTGGCTGGGTGTTGAGAAGGAACAGCTTTCGATCCTGGCAGAACTGCTTCTTCGGGGCGAGCAGTCCGAGGGAGACCTACGTGGCCGGGCGAGCCGGATGGATCCAATCGCCGATCTGCCGTCGCTGCGGGAGCATCTTGACGCCTTGGCCTCCAAGGGCCTCGTTGTCTGGCTCTCACCGGCCGGGCGGGGCCGCCTTCTCACCCACGGTCTTCTGCCGCGGGAGGAACTCGACGCCGTCCGTGTCAGAGTCGGCGCGGGTGGCATCGCCATCAAGCCGCCTACGGACGATCGCGCGGCGGCGGGTCCGTCGTACGATTCCGGCTCGCGATCTGCCGAGCTGCAACCAGCCGATCGCGCCACGCTCGCGTCGCTCACCGCAAGGCTCGGCGATCTCGAAAGGACTGTCGCCGACCTCGTCGAACGCCTCGCCGTCCTCGAACTCGAGAGCGGGCCCGGGCGAGTCCAGCGGTCACACGGATGAATCGATCGGTCCTGTTGACCACCAAGGGAGGGTGTCGCCTCGGTATGTTGAAGAGGCCTGCACGGTTTCCGTGCGCACCCACCGTCGGTCTCCGCCGCATCGACCAGGATCGGTGATAAGGGGATCGCTTGAGTTGGTGTCGTCACCGCAAGCGCAGGCGATGCCTGAGGAGTGACCGATGAGACGAGGGCGGATCGCACGGCCGCGGCTCCTGCCATGCACCGTGCCGCGGAGTGCCGTCGCCAACTCCCTCCCGCTC
>JBJTBB010000490.1:0-3656 GCA_046091125.1 Planctomycetaceae bacterium | reverse complement strand
GCCTTCAAGCCGTCGAAGTGACTGATGCCGGTCCAGAATGCCTCGGTGGGGCCCGTGTCCGATGGAAACGCCACCGCCACTCCATCGCGTTCCACGATGAAGCCGACGGTGCTGACGGCATGCGACACCGACAGCGGTGTGAGCCGTAGGCCGGCCCGTTCCACGGTCCGGCCGGGCTCGAGCGGCGTTAGCCGGAGAAATCGATCCGGGCCCTCCGAGAGCGAGTAAAAGTCGGGCCAGACCCTGCCATTGAAGATGTCACGGTGCAGAGACTCGAGCACTTCGGGCGTTGCGAGGACCTCGACACAGCCGGGGCCCGGTTCGTAGGTGTTCTCCAGGAGAAGGGGAAGCGACGCGATGTGGTCGAGGTGCTCGTGCGTCACGAACACGTGCCGGATCGCCCGCTGACGATCGAGATCCGATAGCAGGCCGATCGTGCCCGCGTCGATGGCGACCTGGTCATCGATGAGGAACGACACCAGGAATTGATGCGAACCGGCGGGCACGCATGAGGGCAGTAATTCGACTCGCATCCGTTGTTCCTTCCGCGCCGCCGAACAAGCGAAGACCAGCCACGAAACGCCTACAGGCCGAAACAGTCGAGAATCTTCCGCAGAGGATCGTAGGGTTCCTGCGGCGGCACCGCGGCACTGGCGTCGATCGCCATCGTCCGCTGCTGTTCGCGGGAATCAAGGTAGTGGCCCAGACGCTCCGCGAGCTGCGGAGCGGACTGGAGCACGCCACGCATCGACTCCTTGCCGATCTCGAGCAGGATGCTCTCCTCGATCGCCGTGACGGTGGCCGACCGCGGGGCGCCGGTCAGCAGCGACAACTCCCCGAAAAAGTCACCCTTGTTCAGCGTGGCCACGGGCACCTGCCTGCCGGAGGGACCAACCACCGTCACTTCCACGGAACCCTCCTCGATCACGTACAGGCTTTCGCCCGGATCTCCCTGGTGGATCACGGACTCCCCGGCGGCATAGGGTCGCCGCTCGGCCGCCTCGGCCAGCCGACCGATCTGCGAAGCGTCGAGCAGAGTGAGCACCCCGACGCTCGCGAGCGACTCGCAGCGCCGAGCCAGCATCGATTCACGCTCCTCCGGCTCGACGGCCGGCAGATGCGAGAGGCGGATCTGTTGAGTGGCGACCGGGATCTCAATTCCATGCCTGGCAAGTGCGAACCAGATCCTGTCCCTCGCCATGCCATCGACTCGATCCCGCTTGTCGAAATCGTCGGTGAACAGCCGCACCCAGTGCTCGACGCCCCTTTCGGTGAAGGCGTTGGTCACGACCGACGGGGGCGGTTGCTCGAGCACGCCGAAGCTGCCCCGAATCGCACCGAGGATGATCCGCTGCACCCGCTGCGGAGAGATCTCGTAGGGAGTCACCACGAACAATGACCTGCGCGACCAGGAGTCGGGTTTCGTGAAGTTACGAATGGAAGCCAAAGCCAATTGGCTGTTCGGGATGATCACTAAAGCCTCGTCGAGCGTAAGGACCTTGGTCGCACGCCAGTTGACCTCCACCACCCGACCGATGTGAGCCTGATTCTGGTCGTACTGGATCCAATCACCCACTTCGAAGGGATGTTCGGCATGGATGGCGAGTCCGGCGAAGACGTTGCCGAGCGTGTCCTTGAGGGCGAACCCGAGGATCGCCGTGAGGATCGCCGATCCCGTGAACAGCTCGCCCGGGCGGACGCCAGCCTCCCAAAGCACCACCACGAGCGCCATGACCGCCGCCGACCAGCGAATGACGTCCAGGAAGATCATCGGCACGGGACGGCTGATCCGCTCCCAACAGCTCACGCCCGCCACCAGCACGAGCGAGTGCCGGAGCGACGCGAGGAGGAAGAATCGCGTCGAGAGCAGGATCGTCTCGCTGGCCTTCGTCTGCGTGGGCACGAAAGCGGCCACAATCAGCGGCACGAAGGCCAGGCCAAAGAGGACACCGGCTCCCCAGCCCAGCCGACGGCGGCCGGACGGGGCACTGGCCACGAAGACCAACAGTGCGGCTGCCGCGATCGCGAATTCGCCGAGCAGACCTGGATTGAATGCGGGTGGCATGGGAGGCGGCAGACCGGCGACAGGCGCGGGCGGGAAGGCCCCACACGCCACGGCCGACGATTGTGCTCCCTACCCGACGGACGGGCAATTGACGGCGTTCTTCTGGCGAAAAAGGCGGATCAATAGGCCCGGGGATGGACGAATAGCAGCGGGCTTTGTAGCGTGTAGGGCTCGTTTGGAATCCTGAAATTTCGTCCAGAGACTCGAGGACCGGCAGGCGTTCATGGTCAAACTAACCGTCAGGGAGCGGGAGAGCCTTCAGGAGGCCGTTCGCCGCTTTCGCAAACTCGTCGAGCGAAGCGGCATCAAGCAGGAAATGCGTCGACGGGAATTCTTCGAGAAGCCGAGTGAAACACGGCGACGGGCTCGGCTTCGTGCCGAACGTCGAACCAGGCGAGTCAAGACCACCGGCGCCTAGTCGCTATCGCCACCGAGACGTCTTTGCCTCGTCGTGACTCTGCCCGTGGTCTCTCGAGGGCCGCCGCTTCTGATTGGCGGTCCTTTCCGATCGATGGTCGTCGGTTGTCTGGTGCGACTGTCTGGTGCGACCTCCACATCTTTGACGAAGCTCGCTCGAGTTCATGCTCTGAATCACTCGGTAGACTTGCCTCCCCAGTCGAGTCCGAGATCCAGCCAGGGCGCGTGATGCGTCGGCCAGCCTGAACTGATTCGATCCACGCCCGATGCGGCGATCGATGCACTCGTGTCCGGGCCGACACCTCCGGATGCCTCGAGCACGACGGCTGGTGCGACCGCATTTCTCATGGCGACGGCCTTCACGAGATTCGTCGGTTCCATATTGTCGAGAAGGACGACGTCCGGGGCGGCCGGCAGGGCGTCGGCCAACTGATCGAGCGAATCGACCTCGACCTCGATGATCATGGCCCCAGCCCTGGCAGGCGGGAACGTCCTCACGACGAAGTCCCTCGCGCGGCGCACGGCCATGCCTGGACCATGAGACGCCCCACCGGGCCGATCCACCGCTTCCGCGAGTAGGGCTGCGAGGTGGTTGTCCTTGATCAGGATGGCGTCGAACAGGCCGGTGCGATGATTCCAGCCGCCTCCCATCCGTACAGCGTATTTGTCGAGCAGCCGCCAGCCCGGCACAGTCTTGCGGGTATCGAAGACACGACTCGGTCCGTTCCCGACGAGTGCTACGAGCCTGGCGGTGGCCGTCGCCACCCCCGAGAGCCGGCCCAGGACGTTGAGAATCGTCCGCTCGGCCGTCAGGATCGAACGCACCGGACCTGAGATTTCGGCCACAGCCTCACCCCGTCCGACGTCGGTTCCATCCTCGACGAGCGTCGAGAACCGCAGTTGCGGATCGACCCTGACGGCCGCGACAGCCGCAGCCGGTAGCCCCGCCACACGACCGCCGCCTCTGGTGACGACCGTCGCGGTGGCGACCGCCGAAGAAGCAACCGTCGCGAGGCTCGTCCAGTCACACTCCCTTCCGAGATCCTCCTCGAGCCAGTCGGCCACGCGGTTCATGACCAGACGTTCGAGCTGCTCGCACCAAGTCCACTGACGGGGCAGGGGGCCGCCGGCGTCTCGATTGGTCGTATCTGTTTCCTGCATCGGCCCCATGACG
>JBJTBB010000489.1:0-3821 GCA_046091125.1 Planctomycetaceae bacterium | reverse complement strand
GGCGCGGAGGGCACGCTCGGAATCGTCACCGAGGCCACGCTCATGACCGTCCCGCAAGAGGCCGTCATTCGTGTCGGACTGTTGTTCTTCGAATCCCTTGAACTGGCCGCCGTCGCCGCATCGCGGCTGATCGAGTTCCATCCGAGTGCATGCGACATCTTCGACAAGCGTCATCTCACGCTCGCCCGAGCAGCGTCACACGCGCTCGAGGCGATCGTCCCCAGGTCCGCCGACGCGTGCCTTCTCGTGGAGTTTTCCGGTGATGATGCTGCTGGGGTCAACGCCCGATTGGATGCGGCGATCGCCCGTATCGAGGCGGTCGATCGATTGTCCATGGTCGTCCGCCGGGCCTCGGATCCGGACGAGACGTCGCTCTACTGGTCGCTCGCCCGCAATGTGGTGCCGACGCTCCACCGCTTGATCGAGGGCCGGCCGGCCGTGCCATGGGTGGAGGATGTCTCCCTTCCACCGGAGCAGGTGCCCGAGTTTGTCGCTCGGCTGCCGACAGTGCTCCGGCAGACGGGACTCTCTGCCATGTTTTTCGGCCATGCCGGTCATGGCGAACTGCATCTGCGACCGTTTGCAAATCCGAGGGATGCAGCTGAATCCGGGAGCCTCGAGCGACTGGCAGACCTCTTGTACGAGCAGGTCGCCTCGATCGGAGGATCGATCGGCGCGGAGCAGGGGCTGGGTCTCGCCAGGACGAGGGCGTTTGGCCGGCTCTTTCCGGAACTTTCAGCCGTCTTTGGCGAGATCAAGGCCGCGTTCGATCCGCGGGGCACGCTCAACCCGGGCCGCGTGACCGGTGGGACTCCGCGGCCGTTGATGGAGGCCCGACGTCCCGACTTTTTGCCCCGGGTCGCGGGACGGGAGGCGCTCGTCTGGTCGGAGCGGGGCGTGCTGCCGCAATTGGAGGCCTGCAACGGCTGCGGCAGTTGCAGGGGGCAGACTCCCAACGCGCGGAGGTGTCCGGTATTTCGAGCCGGGCAGATCGAGGAGGCCTCTCCTCGGGCAAAGGCCAACCTGCTCTCGGCCGTCCTCTCGGGCAGCCTCGTTGGCAAAGCCCTCGAGACCGATGCGGCGAGAGGCATCGCCGACCTTTGTTTCAACTGTCATCAATGCCGCCGCGAGTGTGATGCGGCGGTGGATATCCCGGCGATCGTGGCCGAACTCAAGGCAGCCCATGTGAAGGCCTGTGGCCTTCCGCTTTCTCGGTGGGTGCTCTCCCGGATCGACCTCGTCTCGTCACTGGGGGGGCGCTTTCGTGGGCTCGCCAACACTCTGATCGCAAATCCGCAGGCGCGCTGGATCATGGAAAAGACCCTCGGCATCGCCCAGGGTCGAAAGCTGCCGCCGCTCGCCGGTGGGCAGTTCATGCGATGGGCCGCTCGTCGCGGCCTGACGCGTCCGCAGCGGCATGGTGGCGAGAGGGTCATGGTTTTTCTGGACACCTACGCGAGGCGACACGATCCCACCCTTGCTCAGGCACTCGTCACGATCCTCGAGCACAACGGCATCGGCGTGTTCATCGACCCACGGCAGGTCAGCAGCGGCATGCCGATGGTGGCGGAGGGAGACGTCGATGCGGCCCGTCGGCTCGCCCGCACCAATCTTCGTATCCTGTCCGAGGCCGTTCGGCACGGGTATCGGATCATCAGCACCGAACCGTCCGCAGTCACCTGTCTGACACACGACTATCCGATGCTGCTCGACGACGAGGAGTCGCAGCGGAGCGCCGACAGCACGAGCGATGCGACGTCGTATCTCTGGAATCTGCACAGGGAGGGGCGGCTGAGGCTCGATCTCGAACCGATCTCCGCCAACCTTCTTTATCACGCCCCCTGCCACACCAGGGTCCGCGGGAACTCTCCAGCCGAAAACCTGCTCGGGCTGATTCCAGGCCTTTCGATCCAGGCTCGCGACCTGGGCTGCTCGGGGATGGCGGGCACCTTCGGGCTCTCCCGCGAGCACTATCGAACCCGTCTCCGCATTGGACTGACGCTCATCAGCGCGATGCGAGACCCTCGCATCGCGGCCGGCGTTACCGAGTGTTCCGGTTGCAGGATCCAGATGGAGCAGGGCACGACCAAGCCGACGGTGCACCCGCTGAAACTCCTTGCTCGCAGTTATCGCTGCCTCGACGGTCTCGACGGAATCTTGGCGGCTTCGAGCGGGCGCCTGGTCACGAGTTGAGGCCTTCCCGATCGAGACGAGCCTGGCGCGGCTATCATCGATCCGTCGGTCCGATGCCGACGATCGATCTGAAACTGGGTTTTGGAGACGGGTGTCATGCAGGTGTGTCTGTTTGCCGGTCTCGCGGAGGCAGCGGGTACGCGAGTGATCACGCTCGATTGGGCGGGTGGCTCTGCGGAGCAACTCAAGCACCTCATCGCGTCCAGGCACCCCGAGATCGCACCGCTCGTGGGTCGAAGTGTCGTGGCGGTCGGAACGACCTATCGTGCGGACGATCAGTTCGTCGCGGTTACCGACTCCGTCGCACTCATTCCGCCGGTGAGCGGAGGGTAGGTCGCGGGAGATGAGAACGGTGAACGGACGGATCACCAGAGGTGTCTCGGCCATGGCGACAAACCAACCACCCGACAATCGGGAGCCGACCATCGAGGGAATGGTACGGTTGGGAAGCCATGTCGGCGGCACACTTGAGGCGCTAGGAATCACCGATGGCCCGATTGACGCAGAGGCGGTCTTGGCGTCGGTCGCCTCTCCGGATGCGGGGGCGAATGTCCTTTTTCTCGGAACCACGCGGGCGGTAACGCCGGCGTCGGCAGACGTCACTCAATCTCGGACGCTTCGGCTCGAGTACGAGGCGTATGTGCCGCTGGCTCGCGCGGAGATCGCTCGGCTGCATGCGGAGGCGATCGATCGGTTTTCCCTTTCCGGCTGTGGCATCGTGCACCGGATCGGGGCGGTGGAAGTTGGCAAGGCCAGTATCGCCGTCGCCGTGTCTGCCACGCATCGGGACAAGGCATTCGAGGCGGCTCAATGGCTGATGGAGCAGGTAAAGAGACGCGTGCCGATCTGGAAGTGTGAGATTGACCCTAACGGTGTACGCACCTGGATCCATCCGACAGCCCCATCGTCGGGAGTCAGGCCATGATTGGGCGGGGACGGCTCGTTGATGGCTTCGGCCGCACCCACACGGATCTGCGCGTCAGTGTCACCGACCGTTGCAACATGCGATGCATCTACTGCATGCCGCTCGACGCATCATTTCTTCCAAGGGAGGCGCTGCTGACATTCGAGGAGATCGCGAGGGTCGTTCGGGTGGCGGCGGGGCTCGGCATCCGGACCGTCCGACTCACGGGTGGTGAACCGTTGCTCAGGCGGGATCTCCATCAACTCGTGTCGATGCTCGTAGCGACGCCCGGCATCGACGAGGTCGCCCTCACCACGAATGGACTGCTGCTCGCAGACCAGGCCTCGCGACTGGTCGAAGCGGGCCTCACCAGGCTGAACGTCAGCCTTGACAGCCTGGATGACGTGTCTTTCCAGGCGGTCTCGAGGATCCCAGATGGACGCTGGGGACCGGGTGACGTTATCAACGGACTGCTCGCTGCCCGGCAAGCGGGTTTCCAGCCGATACGGATCAACGCCGTCGCCCGGCGGGGCCTTCCCTCGGCCGAGATCATCGCTATGACGGAATTCGCCCTCGCAGAGGGATTCCACCTGCGATTCATCGAGTTCATGCCGCTGGACGCGGAGCAGGGGTGGCGCCCCGAGGAGGTGCTCGAGGGTGCGGCCATTCGCCGGATACTCGAGTCCAGGTTCTGAGTACTCGAGCAGGTAGAGACCCAGGATCC
>JBJTBB010000488.1:0-7716 GCA_046091125.1 Planctomycetaceae bacterium | reverse complement strand
TTGTCATTCCTCATCATTGTGTATTTTTTCGGCGCCTACGGTCTCGCCCTCTTCTTTGGGACGCCGCTCCTGATGGGCTCCGTGGCCGGATTCCGGTTCAACCAGATGGTGAATCGGGGACTGCTGCGGACACTCGCCGTTGGTGCGGTCACGATGCTCGTCGCTGGGGGGTTCCTGATCGCCGCGGCGTTCGAGGGCCTGATCTGCCTGGTGATGGCGGCACCGATCGTCATGCCGCTCGCGCTCGTCGGGGCCGCCGTCGGGTGGATGATCGCGACGACATCCAAGTCCCCAGGTGGACTTTCTCGAGCGGCCATGATTGCGATGACACTTCCCCTCGTGGCGGCGGTCGACGCGGTTCCTGGACCGCTCGTCGAGCGCTGTGTGCTGACGTGCGTCGAGGTCGACGCCCCGCCTGAGGTCGTTTGGCGGCACGTCGTGTCCTTCCCGGATCTCCCACCGCCGCAAGACTTGTTTTTTCGCTGCGGAATCGCCTGTCCATTACGTGCGAGCATCGATGGGAAAGGTGTCGGGGCGGTCCGTCACTGCCAGTTCACGACGGGCGATTTTGTGGAGCCGATCACGGCCTGGGAGGAACCAGCGCGACTGGCTTTTGACGTCTCCGAACAGCCGGACCCGATAGTGGAACTCTCCCCCTGGCGGCATGTTCACCCGCCCCACCTCCACGACCGGTCGCTGCAGAGCCGCAGGGGAGAGTTCAGGCTCGTGCGTCTCGATGGAGCTCGGACGCGACTGGAGGGTCGTACGTGGTACACGTTCGACATGCATCCGCGTGCCTACTGGACGCTGTGGAGCGACTACTCGATCCATCGCATTCACGCTCGGGTGCTCGAGCACATCCGCGATCTCTCCGAGGCCGATGGGCCCGGAGAAGGGCACGTCGTGCAATCTCCCTAGCGGGGCGACGGCATTGCCTCGTCGAACGGGCCCGCCAGCACTGCCTCCGGCTGATCACGGCGACCATTGGCGTCGTTGCCGACCTTTGCCTGCGAGAGCAGATCGTCGGGCACTCGCCAGACGGAGCCATTCAGGCCTGGTGCCGACAAGTTCACCGTCAATCGGGGAGGGATTTCCTTCGCGGTCTCGCCGATCGGCACGGTCGACGGGTCGCGGCCTCCAAGGAGCTCGCCGGCCAGTCGTCCAGCGAGTAATCCGACCTCGCGGAAATCGAAGCCGACATCGAAGAACGTCCCCCTGTCAGGCCGTCCGGGTACGAGTGTGAACACGGGCACACCAGCCCGGCCAGAGACTTCCACCACGGAATCACAGACACTCGCCACGGTGGTGTCGCCGGGAATGAAAATCGCCTCTGCGCCGCGGGCGATCGTGGACTGGACGGCCTCGACCACCCCTGAAGAATTCTCCACGGCCGCTTCGAGCAGTTCGATGCCGCGATCCCGACAGGAGGCCCGCGCGAGTTCCATGAATCGCCGGGAGTTGCTCTCGGACGGGTTGTGGGCGACGCCCACACGGGCGATTCGTGGATTGACTCGCCGCAGGATGCCGAAGGTCACATGCACCGGCGCCAGGCTGCCGTAGCCCATCAAATGACGCGGGTGGGCGAGGGGGTTTGAGCGGTCGAGTCCGACCCCGGCGGAAAACGGGTCAGCCACCGCGGCAAATACGTGCACGATGCCGCCGCGTTCGTTGGCGGTGGCGACGGCCTGCAGGGAGGGCGTACTGGAAGTGAGCACCATATCGAAACCTCCGCCGGTGATCTCACGGGCGATCGCGTTGGCCTGGGCCATGTCGCCCTCGGCGTTGAACTGCGAGATGGTCACGGTGTCACCGGATCGATAGCCCATCCCCTCGAGTCCGGCGAGCATGCCGGCCACCGCGTCGTCGAGCACGGCCGTACTGACCTGCTTGAGCACCGCGATGGCGGGCAGGGTGCGCCGAGATCCTGCACGATCCGTCGCCACGAGGAGTACCGAAGCTCCGATGAGCAGGGTCGCCGTCGGCAGTGCTCGTCGGAGTGCGGTGATGAAGGAGGATGGCTGTGAAGGCATCGAGGATACTCAGCGATAGGAGGCGGCGAGGGCGCGAGCGGATGCATCGTCCAACTGGTCAGCCCGTCGGAGTCGATCGAATCGGTCGGCGATGGCCTCGGCGGTGAGCCGTCGCTTGGCGGGGCCGGCCGCGTCGAGCGCGATTTGGCCGCGATGGACGAGCAGGAGACGGTCGCCCAGCGATGCGGCCTGGGCGAGCGAGTGTGTGACCATCAAGGCGGTCAGCGAGTCCGTTCGAATCACGTCGGAGGTCACCCGGACGACACGGTCGGCGGCGGCCGGGTCGAGGGCGGCGGTGTGCTCATCGAGCAGCAACAGTTCGGGACGCCGCCAAGTGGCCATCACGAGCGTCACGATCTGCCTTTGGCCTCCAGATAGCGATCCGATCGGCTGGTCGAGTCGCTCCTCGAGACCGGGGACGATCCGGCCGAGTCGTTCGGCCGCTTCCGCTCGAAGCGATCGCGATGTTGCCCAGCCGAGCCCGGCGGGCAGTCCACGGCGGGCCGCCACGGCGATGTTCTCGAGAACCGTCAGGCTGCCGGCCGTACCGGCTCGCGGATCCTGGAAAACCCTCCCGACGAGCGCCGCCCGGCGGTGCTCGCTCCAGCGCGTGATGTCCCGACCGGCCAGTTCGATCCGTCCACCGTCGAGTGGAACCGTTCCGGCTATCGCGCCCAGGAGGGTGCTCTTCCCCGAACCGTTCGTGCCCACCACCACCACGAACTGTCCTGCGGGAATCGTGATCGTGATGCCATCGACCGCGCGCACGATCGGCCCACCTGGGGAGGTGAATGCGACGGTGGCATCGTCGAGAGAGAGCATCGGTGGGTCAGCGGAGGGTGGGGCTGGGTCGGACACTCGCGATGAGCTTCGGTCCGACCAGGGCGAGAAGGACGACCGCGGCCGTTGCGGCCTTGAGCCAATCGGGATGAAGCCCCGCCCGCAGGGCGCTCGCCACGAGCAGGCGGAATGCGACGCTCCCGGCCGCCGTGGCGACGAGGCCGCCGGCGAGTCTGGCCGGACCGACGAGGGCCGCTCCGAGGAACACGCTCGCCATGCCCCAGACCACCATGCCGATCCCCATCTGAACGTCCGCGAACCTCTGTACCTGCGCCACGAGGCCACCGGCCAGCGCCGTCAGAGCGTTCGCGATTGCCAAACCGGCGACCGTCATCGCGCCGGTGTTGCGGCCGAGCGCACGGGCCATCGATCGCGTGTCCCCTCCAGCTCGCATGGCCGTCCCGAGGCTCGTTCGGAAAAAAAGGTACAGCATGGAGCAGGCGATGGCGACGCAGGCCAATGCGAACAGCGTTCGGGCTGCCTCGTCGGCCGTCGTCGGATCGCAGTCGGATACGGCGGCGATCCAGGGGCCGATGGCGGTCGAGGACCGGTCGAAGAGCGTCGTCATGCCGCTGAGCGGTTGGTTGCTGCGGCCGAGCACGACGAGGTTGACGCTAGCCAGCGCCGTCGTGACGAGGATTCCCGAGAGAAGCGGTTCAACGCCGAGCGACGCGTGCAGGAAGCCGGTGACGGTGCCCGCCGAGGCGCCCGCCGCCATGCCTGCGAGCGTGGCCACGGCCGGATCCGCGCCGCCGGCCATGAAGACCGCGGTCACCACTGCGCCGAGCGTGAACGATCCATCGGTGGTGATGTCCGGGAACGAGAACAGGCGATAGCTCACGAAGACGCCGAGAGCCACGAGCGCCAGCGAGAGACCGAAGGTCCATGTCGACAGGAGGGTGATCATGTTCCGATCTCCCCGAAGGCGAGCGGAGCGAACCAGCATGCACCACGGACGAAGCCGCTCGTGCCGCGACCGAGCACCGGGCGCTCATCGGTCACCAGGTGCATGACCGCGATCGGCTCCGACGCCGAGAGGTCCGTGAGCAGGGCGGGCAAGTTGCCTGCGGCCCGTCGGATCGGTCGATGTGGAAAAACGACGGCGTGACAATGGCCGACGATATCGGACGAGCCGAGCGGAGCGAGACTCTCGGCGACGTGGCCACGCACCGCCGCAGCGCGGCCGATCACGCCCACCACGAGCGCCGTTCGTCCGGTATGGACGGGTTCACGGGAGAAGCAGAGCCAGCGGGCGACGACCTCACGGAGTCCCACGAGTGGGTGATCATCCGCAGAGGCTTCGGACAACGGACGGATCAGTTCGGCACCCACGAGACCATGGATCTCGGCGGCGACGACGATCGCGAGCGTATCGGCACCGGAGCTCGACAGAATCGCCGCGGCGAGGTCGTCGAGGCCGACGGCATTCCGGTTCTCCTCGTCGACGGGTTCGAACCCGGCATGACCGCCCGGAGACCCGTCCCAGGAGAGTCCCGTGAGGATGTCTGCTTCTGCAACGAGGTCGCCGCCGCCTGCGAGGTAGTCGACCGCAGCGAATGGCCTAGGCCCGCGGTGGTAGACGGTGCCGCCTGCAGCCACCATCTCGCCCGCGCTCCCGAGAGCGTCGGCGTCTGCAACGCCCCCGATGCCGATCGCAAACGTACCGGCGGGAACCCGCAGCCTGTGGCGGATCGACGGAGGAGTCGAGAGAACCGCCGTCGACCCATGGAGGCGACAGGCGAGCGGCCTTGGCGGGGGATTGCCGAGATCGACGAGCCGTACACCACCAACCTCGACATCGCGTTGCGCGGTGCGAGTTGGGGGAGGGGTCCCCGCCACGATATCTGCGGACTGCATCAAAACACGATCGAGCCTCGTGAGTTGGAGCACTTTCCGCACCGGCTCACTTGCCGTCGTGATCAGACACTCTCCGCCGGCCCCGCGTGCGTCGCGTTGTGCCTCGAACAGCGCACTGATCCCGGCCGAACTGAGGAACGAGACCGCCGAGAGGAAGAGGGTGATCGCGGGCAGTCCACGGCGGATTTCCGCCGCAACGGCAAGGCGAAGATCGTCCGAAGACTCGGCGTCGAGCCGTCCGCTCACCGCCAGTGCGACGCCGTCGTCTCGCGGGTGGCGTTGAATGACGATGTCCATGCAGGAGCGTTCTCGAGGCAGGTTGAGTTGCAAAGATCGTACCCTGAGCCGGGTCGTGCCCGTTAGGCTTCGATGTCGTATCCTGACGACCTCACTACACGTCCGAAGGAGTCGAGGAGATGACGCATGACTCCCCGCCACCCGAGGACGGGGCCGCTTCCGTCGATCCCTTCGCCACGCGGCCATCAACGGCCGAGCGCGTCCCGTTCGAGAAAGACGTTTCGTGCCGCGACGGCGATCCTCTGGCCCTCGCCAGTGGCGACCGGTTCGATGACTTCGAGATTGTCTCGGTGCTCGGGCGGGGCAGTTTCGGCGTCGTCTATCTGGCTCGACAACGGTCGCTCGAACGCCGTGTCGCCCTCAAGATCGCTCCCGTTCGCGGGCAGGAGGGCAGGGCAATGGCCCGCCTCGATCATCCGAACATTATCGCGGTATATGCCCAGCAGATTCGCGACGGCCTTCGCATTCTCTGCATACAGTACGTGCCGTCTGTGCCGCTCGACAATCTGCTCCGGCGGCTGGCTGAGCGGGGAGCCAACTGGAACGGCGCGGAGTTGTTGGACGCGATTGACGAAGAATCGACCGATGACGCCGGCTTCGATCCTGCACAACTCGGGGATAGGCAGATCCTCGCGGCACTCGATCACGTGGCGGCCATCTGCTTTCTCGGACGACGTCTCGCGAATGCGCTTGGCCACGCACACCGCCAAGGAGTCCTCCACCGTGACGTCAAGCCCGCGAACATCCTCCTGAGCCACTATGGCCGGCCCCTTCTCGTGGATTTCAACATGGCGTCGGCGGCGACCGATGCCGTTGGCGAGCAGGCCATGTTCGGTGGGACGCTCGCCTACATGGCTCCAGAGCATCTCGCGGCTCTCGATCCCGTCGATCCCACTCAGGAGGATGCGGTGACGGCGGCTTCGGACCAGTACTCGCTCGCCATGCTGATTTACGAGCTCACGACGGGTCGGCTGCCGTTCGCCTCGGCCCCTGGCGACCAGAGGCCGTTCGTCGAAAAGCTGCGGGCCATCGCAGCGGACCGCCGCCAGCCCGAGCGGATCTGGACCGACGATGTGTGGCGGAGCGAGCCAGGATTGGCAGCCGTCCTGGCTCGTGCGCTGTCCGTCGATCCAGCCGACCGCTGGCCGAACGGCGAGGCACTCGCCGCGGCTTTTGACGACGCCGTCGACCTCCGTCGAACCCTGGTCACGGTGCGACGCGAGAATTTTTTGCCCGCTTGGTGTGATCGTCATCCGTTCGTCGCGATTGGACTGGCAGGCGTGTTGCCAAATGTCCTGGGAAGCGCTGTCAACATCCCGTACAACCTGTTCCGTGTCATCCCGCAGGAGCACGAGCCCACGTTCTTCAGGCTTGTGAACGTCTACAACGCGGTCGTCTACCCCGTGTGCGTCCTTCTGTTCATCGGCATCGTGACGCCGATCTGGATGGGCTGGCGGGGCCGCTCGAGCGAGACCCAGGAGCGACTGCGCAGCCGTGTGCTCGGCCTGCCATCGCGCGCGATGCTCATCTCGATCGTGGGGTGGCTGCCGGCGGCCTTCTTCTTTCCGTGGGGCCTGCATGCCCGGGCGATCGAACTCCCCTGGTCGCTGGTCGTGCACTTCCACGTGGCGATCCTGATCGCGGGCTTGATCGCCTTGACCTATTCAGTGGTCTCGGTCCTGTGCGTCGTCGCCTTCGTGCTGTATCCGGCCTTCTGGACCGACCCAGTCGGGTTCCGGCGAGTGGCTGCCCGTGAGGTGCGTCCGATGCTCGCCTCGCTCAGCCTGCTGCCATTCCTGTCGGGTGCGATCCCGCTGGTGGCGGTGGTGCTACTCATCACCTCGAGCCCCCACACGTTTTCCGACGGCGAGTACGAGGCGTATCGCTTCCTGACGATCCTTTTGATAGGGCTTGGAATGATCGGTTTCCAACTGACGCGGGCCGCCGTGGTCCGCGCCAGATCGGCGCTCGGGGCATTCGCACGTGCCGAAGCGGAGCTCACCCTGGACCGCTGATCACTTTCCGATCGCCGCCACGAGATCGAGGATCGCCTTCTTGCCGTCGGCGAAGTACATGAGCGTGTTGTCGGCCGCGAAGAGCGGATTGGGGATTCCTGCGAACCCAGGGGAAAGCGACCGCTTCACGACCACCACGTTGCGGGCCTTGTCGACGTCGAGGATCGGCATGCCCGCAATCGGGCTCGATGGGTCGGTGCGGGCGGCCGGATTCACCACGTCGTTGGCTCCGATCACGATAGCCACGTCGGTTTCCGGGAAGGCGGGGTTGATGTCGTCCATCTCACGAAGTTTCTCGTAGGGGATGTCGGCCTCGGCCAGGAGGACGTTCATGTGACCCGGCATCCGTCCGGCCACCGGGTGAATGGCGTACTCGACGGTCGCGCCCCGTTTTTCAAGGGTGTCGGCCAGTTCCCGCACGGCGTGCTGAGCCTGGGCAACGGCCATCCCATAGCCCGGTACGATCACGACCCGTTCGGCGCCGTCGAGCACCATCGCGATCTCCTCCGGGCTCACGCTCTTGATTCGGCCCGCGTAGACGTCTTCGCTCGAGACGGTCGTCGAGGTGCCCAGCCCACCGAAGAGAACGCCCACGAGCGAGCGATTCATCGCCTGGCACATGATCGCCGTGAGAATCAAACCCGACGCGCCAACGAGTGAGCCGGCGATCACGAGCG
>JBJTBB010000487.1:0-3542 GCA_046091125.1 Planctomycetaceae bacterium | reverse complement strand
CTGACGAGGTGATCGCAGGCGACCTCGACGATCACTTTCCGCTCGTCGTCTTCCAATCGGGAAGCGGCTCCCAGTCGAACATGAATGCCAATGAAGTGATCTCCAACAGGGCCATCGAAATGGCCGGAGGCACGATGGGATCCAAGTCACCCATCCATCCCAACGACGACGTCAATCGGGGACAGTCCTCCAACGACACCTTTCCCACGGCGATGCACATCGCTGCCGTCGAGACGATTCAGGGTCGTTTGCTGCCGGCTGTTCGTCGATTGCGGGACGTCTTCCTGGAACTCGAGCGGCGGCACGAGGACCTCGTGAAAATCGGGCGAACGCACCTGCAGGATGCCACGCCGATCACACTCGGACAGGAGATCTCTGGCTGGAGGGCACACCTCGACGACCGGATCGCGGGCATCGAGCGCGCCCTTCCCGGTCTGTACGAGTTGGCCATTGGTGGCACGGCGGTCGGAACGGGCCTGAATGCCCATCCCCGTTTCGGCGACGTCGCGGCTGGATGGATCGCAAAGGAAACGGGGCATCCGTTCGTGTCGGCACCCAACAAGTTCGCCGCCCTTTCCGCCCACGACGCCCTGGTCGAGGTGAGCGCCGCGGAACGCGGGCTGGCGATGGCGCTCCTCAAGATCGCCAACGACATCCGGTGGCTGGCGAGCGGGCCGCGATGCGGAATCGGCGAGATCACGATTCCCGAGAATGAGCCGGGAAGTTCTATCAGGCCCGGCAAGGTGAATCCGACTCAGTGCGAGGCGATGACGATGGTCTGTGCCCAGGTGTTCGGCAACGACGCGGCGGTGGCTTTCGCCGGCAGTCAGGGCAACTTTCAGTTGAACGTCTACAAGCCGGTCATGATCCACAACGTGCTGGAGAGTGCGGATCTCGTCGCGGATGCCTGCGATTCGATGCGAATCCACTGTGCGGAGGGGATCGAACCGAACATGCCCCGAATCCGTCGCCATCTCGACGACTCGCTGATGCTCGTCACGGCGCTCAACCCCCACATTGGTTACGAACATTCCGCCAAAATCGCCAAAAAAGCCCATGTTGAAGGGACAACCCTCGAGGCCGCAGCGGTTTCACTGGGGTATGTCACGCCGGAGCAGTACGCGCAGTGGGTCAAACCCTTCGAGATGACCCGTCCCCTCGCCCGGTGACCGATGATGGCGTTCGGACGACTCTTGGCCGCAGCGGTAGTTGTGCTGGCCCTTCCGGTCAGTGGCGCACCGCCGACGGACCCTTCGTCGCTGGTCAGGGATCCGGCGGCAGCCTTTCGCTGGACAGGTGATTCGACGCTCGTGATCGGTCCCGGCGGGAAGGACGGGTACACGGAGGAGATCAATGCCGTCTCGGGCAATCGTCGCGCACTGACCCGCGAGGAGGCCAAATCGCTCGGGTTCAAGGGACTCGAACCCACGCCCATGCGATCCTGGCACGCGGCCGGGGAGACCACGATCACCTTTCGGAATGAGTTACGGCAGGCCGTGGAGATCGTCTGGGTCGATGCGGCCGGGGACCGTCACGAATACGGACGGCTTGGTCCGGGAGAGCATCGACGGCAGCATACGTTCGCCGGGCACGCTTGGGTCGTCATGCTCGATGGTCGCACCCTCGGCTGGGTGCGGGGCGAGTCATCCGAGATCACGGTCTCAGTCGCGACCGTCGAAGGCCCACCTTTGCCCGAGCCCCCCGTCGGTGGGCAGGAATCGGCCGAGGACGGCACGCCCCGTGCGGATCCGCCGAAACGGACACTCCCGACTGCGGCGGCCGCGCTGGCGGGTCCCCATGAGTGGTCTCCGGATGGTCGCTTCGTGGTTGGCTGGGAGGTCGTCGAGGCTCAATCCCATCCCGTGCACATCGTCGAATCGTCGCCGCGCGATCGAGTCGAGCCACGCCTCCGAACGATCCAGTACCTCAAGCCAGGCGACCGTATCGAGCAGCGATGGCCGCGGCTGTTCACCTCCGATGGACGCGAGATCCCGCTCGATCGATCACTGTTCGCGAACCCATGGTCGATCGACCGGCTCGACTGGCGCGACGACTCGACCGGATTCTCCTTTGTCTTCAATCAACGCGGGCATCAGGTCGTCCGACTGCTTGCGGTCGATGCCAGCGACGGCGAGGTCCGACGAATCGTCGAGGAGTCCAGCCGGACGTTCATCGACTACGCCCACAAGACCTGGATGCACGCACTTCCGGGTGGCGAGTGGCTCTGGATGAGCGAGCGGTCCGGCTGGAATCATCTTTATCTCCTGGATCCAGCCGGCGAGGAGTCACCACGGCCGATCACCTGTGGTGGATGGATGGTGCGTCGTGTGGAGGAGGTCGATCCGGTCTCGCGAACCGTGAGGCTCGTCGCGATGGGGATCGACGGGAATCAGGATCCCTACCACGAGCACGTCCTGCGGGTCGCGATCGACGACGGATCTGTCGTCCGGCTCACCGAGGGGGATGGCACCCACCAACTCAGTTGGAGTCCGGACGGTCGGTACTACGTCGACACGTTCTCGCGAGTCGATCTCCCGCCGGTGCACGAGTTGCGGCGGAGCACCGACGGCACACTCGTCTGTGAACTCGGGCGGGCGGATGCTTCGGCGCTTGTGGCCTCCGGTTGGGTCATGCCAGAGCGGTTCGTGACGACAGGCCGGGATGGCGCCACGCCGATTCACGGCGTCATCTGGCGCCCAAACGGGGCGGGCGACGACCCACGTCCCCTTCCGATCGTCGAGGACGTCTATGCAGGTCCGCACGGCTTTCACGTGCCGAAGGCGTTCGCCACGTCGCATCGCCAACGCACCATCGCCGACGCAGGTTTCGTCGTCGTCGCCGTCGACGGTATGGGGACCAACTGGAGAGGGAAAGCATTTCATGATGTCTGCTGGAAAAACCTGAGGGATGCGGGGTTTCCGGACCGTGTGGAGTGGCTGCGGTCAGCCGCCACGACAAGGCCGTGGATGGACCTCGCGCGCGTGGGCATCGTAGGGGGCAGTGCCGGGGGTCAGAACGCCGTACGGGCCCTCATCGACCACTCGGACGTCTACTCGGTGGCCGTCGCCGACTGCGGCTGCCACGACAACCGCATGGACAAGATCTGGTGGAACGAGTTGTGGATGGGCTGGCCCGTCGACGAGGCCTACGAGAAGTGTTCCAACGTTCTCGATGCCCACAGGCTCGTCGGGCGACTGATGCTGATCGTTGGAGAGATCGACGAGAATGTGGATCCCTCGAGCACCCTGCAGATGTCGTCGGCTCTTGTGCGGGCCGGCATCGACCACGAACTGGTCGTCATTCCTGGTGCGGGCCACGGTGCCGCGGAAACGGCCTACGGCTCGAGAAAAAGGCTCGAGTTTCTGCTCGAACACTTGGCGGGCCGACGCTCCGGCGATCACTGAGGCCACCAGGACGCGGGGCGGTCGATTCGCCGCAATTCTGACCGTTCAGAATCGACGGACCCTCGAAAGAATAGCGGCCCTCCGTCGTGGTAGGTCGTCCGGCTTGCGGTCTTCCTCGCGGGCTTGCGACGCTGTGCC
>JBJTBB010000486.1:0-6817 GCA_046091125.1 Planctomycetaceae bacterium | reverse complement strand
GTGTAAAATGTTTCGGTCTGATCGTACAAGAAATCCGCGGCGAGGGGGATCTCGCGTTCCGCCCGCTCGACCGACGACTCGGAAAGGTGCCGGATGTGGCGAGCGCCTCGCTGCTGGAAAACGGTGATCCAGTGCTCATCGTGGACACCGAGGATCTGGTGCGGTCCATCGACAACCTCCTCGCGGGCGGGAGACCGGAACCCGTCTGGACGGGCCCCGACGCCCCGGCCGAGTCGCCCCCGCGGAAGAAGCGAATCCTCGTGGTGGACGACTCGATCACGGTACGGGAACTCGAGCGGCAACTGCTCGAATCACGCGGATACGAGGTGGACATCGCCATCGATGGCATGGATGGCTGGAATTCATTCCGCTCAGGACAATACGACCTGGTCGTCAGCGACGTCGACATGCCCCGCCTCGACGGCATCGGTCTCGTAAAATTGATCCGCTCGGACCCGCGTCGGGGCGGCACGCCAGTGGTGATCGTGTCCTACAAGGACCGCGAGGAGGACCGCCTCCGCGGACTTGATGCGGGCGCCGACCGCTATCTGACCAAGGGCAGCTTCCACGACGAGACGTTCGTCACGACCGTCGTGACATTGGCGGGGGAACCGTGACCCGTGCGCATCGCCATCGTCAATGACATGCCGACTGCGTGCGAGGCGCGTCGCCGCGTCGTCTCGCGCCTCCCCGGCCACACGATCTGCTGGATAGCCACCGGCGGCGAGGAGGCGGTCTCTCTCGCATCCCGTGACCGTCCCGACCTGATCCTGATGGACCTAATGATGCCCGGCGTCGACGGCGTCGAGGCCACCAGACGGATCATGCGACAGAGCCCTTGTGCGATCCTGATCGTGACCGCCTCGGTCTCGGGTGCGATCGGCATGGTGTATGACGCCATGAGCTGGGGCGCCATTGACGCGGTCGATGCCCCAGTGCTCGGCCCGCACGAGGATCTGAGTGGCGCGTCGGCGATCGCCGAAAAGATCCGCACGATCGAGCGATTCCTGGGAGAGACACCGGAGGCCGCTGGACATTCGATGACCGGGTCCGGTACCGCGGGACCGCCGCTCCTGCTGATCGGAGCGTCGACCGGCGGCCCTGCTGCGGTGTGCGAACTCCTCTGCAGGCTTTCCCCGGACATGCAGGCCTCCGTCGTCATCGTGCAACACATCGACCGAGCTTTCTCCGCGGGGCTGGCCGATTGGCTCGGGAAGCGGAGTGGACTGAGGGTCGGCGTCGCCCGTGAGGGTGACCCACCGACGCCCGGTCGGGTGCTCCTGGCTGGCACTGATGATCACATCGTCCTGCGACCGGAGGGTGTGCTCGCGTACGTGACGGAGCCCGTCGGACTCCCCTATAGGCCGAGCGTCGACGTCTTCCTTCAAAGCGTCGCGTCGCATGGACCGGCGGCCGGAGTCGCTGCAGTCCTCACTGGCATGGGTCGGGATGGTGCAAAGGGACTCTTCGCCTTGCGGACACGTGGCTGGTTGACGTTCGCCCAGGACGAGCAGTCGAGCGTGGTCTGGAGCATGCCCAGGTCCGCGATCGAGGCCGGTGCAGCCTGCCACGTGCTCAGCCCGGCCCAGATTGGTGAATCCGCGGCGATTCGTCTCGGGATCAGCGTGCGACGTCCCGCCCCGATTCGATGATCCTCATGATCGTCAGGAGCGTCGATTCCTCGCGGTCCAGGGCGACAACCTGCACACCGACTGGGAGCCCCTCGCTTCCCGCGTCGGAATCGGCGGCGAGGCGCAGGACCGGATCCCGCGAAGAGGTCCGACCTGCTGTCTCTCCGGGCCGGACGACGGTGACGGGAACCGTTCCGGCCGGGAGATCGAATAGGTTCGCCAGCAGGCACTGCGCCGCGGCAAGAATGAGGCGATCGGCGGAACCGTGCCGCAGAGCCGGTAGCGACGACACGGGCATCACGACGGCGTCGAGCAACCGACCGTTCCGATCACGCCAGAACGACCGCATTCGCTCCCGCAACGCGTCGCGTCGGGCGACCACCTCGACGAATTCGGCATCGACAACAGGCCCCGTAGCCGTGAGGGCGGCCGCCTCGAGCCGCCTGCCGGCCAGCCTGGCCAAGGCCGCCAGCCCTGGCCGAAGGATCCGCGGCAGGCCTGCCAATCTCAGCAGACGACCCACGGCAGGCACCGGACGCTCCGTATCGAAGAGTCGTCGCGCATCCCGGCCTCCATCCGCGGAGAGGATCGCCAGATGGACCCAGGCGGCCTCCTCCACGATGCTCCCGTCAACGAGTGAGATTTCCACGCCCGATCGTCGCAACCATGCGGCAGCCTCTTCGACCGCCCGCACCACGGCCCGCGAGGGTTGAAGCGGCCCCGTGTCGACGGTCCATCCAACCCGAAACTGTCGGGAAGCGGAGGGCGAGCTGCCGACTTCGGGCGAAACCGCCGCAAGGATCGCCTCAAGATCGCCCACGGCGCGGGCGATGAACCCCGCCCGGGGACGCACGACCGTCAGTGACGGCATGGTGTCGAATCCGCCGCAGAGTCCGAGCCTGTCAGTCGATGGAACAATTCCGCATACGCCGCAGGCGTGAGCGGGCTGGCGAATGCTGCCTGCCAGATCCGTTCCGACGGCTGCGGCCACGACACCCGCCGCAACCAGTGCTGCGTCGCCACCGCTCGAACCGCCGGGGCCCCTTTCCGGATTGAAGGGATGATTTGTCCGCCCCCATACAGGGTTGTCCGTTTCGTGCAGATACATCGCCTGCGGGACATTGGCCTTGCCCATGAGGACCGCTCCCTGCCGTTCGAGGCGAGTCACGATCGGGGCATCGTCGGCATCGACGCTCGACTGACGGCGGCGAATGCCGAGCGTCGTCAGTCCGCCACGAACGGCAAAACACTCCTTGACGCTGATCGGCACGCCTGAAAGAGAGCCGTCCTTCGGAAGCCGATCGACGGCGCGGGCTCTTTCCAGGGCGCGAGCCTGAAATCGCTGCACGAGCGCATTGAGACTGCTCCGCATCGCTTCGTCTGCGGCGATCGCCGCTTCGAGCCATGCAACCGCCGAACGATCACCACCTCGCACGGATCCCGAGATTTCTCGGACACCGGGCACGGAGAGCGGATCCTCGATCATCTCCGGCGGTCCCCGACCCATGGCCTCGGACCTCGAGGCAGTTACTCGGTGAACGGGTCTACCTCGGTTGGACTGGCTGGCTTGGAGGGCTTCTCCTGCGAAGCAGGTTCATTCTCGGGATCCTTGGGCGAAGCATTCGCGTCACCCTTGTCCGATGGCTCCTCGGCTTTCGGCGCGTCGACTGCAGGGGCCTCGGGATCCTTGGGCTCGTCCCCTCCCGGAGACGGCTTCTTCTGCTCTGCTGGCGCCGGGCTTTCACCAGATTCAGGCGCCTTGGGCTCTTCCTTCTCGGGTGTGTCGTTCCCGGGCTCGGGTGTGTCGTTCCCGGGCTCCGCTGGGGCTTCGGGCTCCGTGGAGTCCGAGTTCTCCGCAGGGTTCTCCGTAGGGTCTCCCGGCTCTGCTTGCATCTGGGCATCTTCGGAGGACTCGTCATCTCCTGAGAGCGAATCGCCAAACAGGGCTTCATCGGCATCCGATCCATCCACGACCCGGAACGGACGGCATTCGGTCGCCCAGATCACTCCCCCCTCCAGAATGACACCGAGAACGACAACCTGCTCACCAGCCTCGGCTGAAGGCGGTTCCCGTCCGATCACCGTTAGAACAACCGACTCGGGGTCGTCGGACCCTCGTAACGTAGTGATCCACCAGGGGCCGACACTGCGGGCAGCCTCCAGCGGCATGACCGCCGGAAAGATGATGCCCTCACTTGGACGGGATTTCGCCCTCATCCAGATCGACGACACCTTCCTCATGTCCGCCGCGACCGACTCGTCGGCCACCATCTCCGCGATCAGACGCTCTGCAGATCCGAGCGAGGCCCCCATCGGCATGCCCCGCTCGATGGCAACCCGCTCTAGTTTGGCCGCTTCCTCGCCGACCTGCGCGAGTGCGATGTACCAATCTCGAAGGAGGGCCTTCCGCCCTGGATCATCGTCGGCCACCGCAAGCAGGTCGTCGAGCGCCTGCTGTGCTCCATCGGCTGCCTCATCGAAAGCGAGCGTATCCAGCGGTTCGGGCTCCTCGATGGCAGGCATCGACGGCGCAATCGCCGAAGTCGACTTGGTCGGCATGGGCGATGGCTCACCGAACGGATCGGACTCACTCGAATCCGCAGCCGGATGTTGATCGTCGCTCACGGGATCAGCATCGGATTGAATGCTGGCTGCAGCTACCATTGCCGGGTCGAGCCCGACCGTCACCGGAGGTACGGTTGGGGACCCGACCGAATCCGCGTCATCCTCGTTTCCGAGGTTTTTCGCCATCGCCGGATCATCCGGATCCACTGAGCCGGCACCCACAGGCTCGGTCACCGGCTGCGAGTCCGCAAGCGACGTCTCCGACGGAACGCCACCTGGTGACACATCAGAGGACTTTTCTGAAGGGTCGGCTGCACTTTCGTGCTGTGGCAAGCCCGCGAGAGGCGGTTCGCCGGTTTGCTCTGCCTCAGTGGAATCCGATGAAGAAGGCGGTCGAGGCGCTTGAACGCCCGTCGGACCGAGCGAGTCAAGAGACCTCGTCTGGATGGACGGGGCACCTTCCGCCAACCGACGCGACTGACTGGCCCCAGATCGCCCGCCAGAGCGAGAAAAGTTAGGCAATTTGCCTAGCGCCCACAGGATTCCGATCACGATCGGAATCGAGAGCACGCCTCCCAGCACGGCCGGAAGAAGCGAGCCACCTCCCGACTTCTTTTTCGATTGTTTCGGACGAACGACCGTGCCGGCTGAGGCCGCCGGCGGTGACTCAGCCAAGCCTCCCGCTGAGGCAACGGCAGTCATCACGGCAGCACCGAGTGCATCGGCGTCCGGAGCCACCGACGAAAAACCGACCACATCGGAGCCCTCTTGTTCGGCGGTTTGATCTGAAAACGAACCGATGAAACTGTCCGTATCGAGTGTGGAAGCCACGAACGAAGAATCGTCGACCGCATCGCTGGCAGGCTGATGACCACCGGGATCACTGACGGACGACTCGTCCTTCGGGGCGAAAGAGCCACTCTCTGACAGCACTCCTTCACCGGCATCCGAGCGATCACCAAGGTCCGACCACCCATCCGGCGATGGGCTCTCGACCGGCGGTGAAAAGTCCGTGTTGGTTGATTCCGGAAACAACCACGGATCGTCAGTGGCTCCAGCAGCCGCCACATCCGTGTCACCAGTCACGGAAGGCGACTGGTGAGGATTCTCGGTGTCATCGTCGCGACCCATCAAGAATTCGAGCACATCCTCCCGGTCGACGGATTGATCGGATGTCGATCCAGCACCAGCCGACGCATCCGCCGTCCGGTCGCCGGTTGCGTCCACGATCAACGCATCGGTTCGTTCGTCACTGAACCCCGAGATCGAGGGAATGCCTGACTCTCCTAATGTATCCCCTGAAACATTTGGAGTGACCTCGTTGAAGAGGCCGTCGAATGCACCATCGTCCGATACACCGCCGGTCGCTTCCGCGGCAAACTCGCCCGCATCCTCCGGATTCGACCAGGGATCCGACGTCGGTGACTGTTCACCGAACGAATCACGGTCATCAAACGAACCATTGTCTACCATCTTCAGTCCCTCGCGTGATCGCCTGCACCGCATGTCGCCAGGATTACGTGGTCCCTGCCGTGCGCAACGCTTGCCCGTCGACTCTCGACTCAGAGACGGAAAGTGTAACACCCCGATCGGGCCACTCGCGACCCGCAGGAAGCCCCCTGTTCGATCCCTCGCCGCCAGACTGAATCCGTTACCCAAATCGGCTCAAAAGCAGTACGGGCGGCGCACACGGATCCGACGATCCACCCCGGAAATCGTGGGCATGGGCTCAGAGCCCATGAACGGCTCCATAGCGTTCGCGGAGACTCTCGAGCAACCAGGATTCGGAGGGCTCGCTGCCCGTGGCCTGCTCGACGAGTTGGTCGGATTCCATTCCTCTTCCCGACCCGTGAACCCGCCGACGCAGCCAGTCGAGCAGCCCCTCGAATCGACCCTTGCGGATATCCTCGGACAGCGTCGGCATCTCCCGACCGGCGGCCGCCACCAGCTGCGACGCGTGCATCGTGCCGAGAGTGTAGGTTGGAAAGTATCCGATCAAACCGGCACTCCAGTGAATGTCCTGGAGCACTCCGCTCGCGTCGTCCGGCGGGCGCATCCCGAAATCCCGCTCGAAGCGTTCGTTCCAGGCCGCCGGCATGTCGGCGATATCGAGGGCACCGAGCACCGCTTCTCGTTCCAGGTCAAATCGCATCATGACGTGGAGGTTGTAGGTGACCTCATCGGCCTCGACTCTGATGAATGAACGCTGAACGCTCATGGTCGCGCGCTGCATATCGGAGGCCGTTGAATCTGCCAGGGCCGAAGGGAAGGCGGCCGCGGCGATCGGAAAGCACCACTCCCAAAACGACGGTGAGCGACCGATCAGGTTTTCCCAAAGCCGCGACTGACTCTCGTGAATACCGAGCGAGCAGGCCTCCCCCGGCGGGAGCCCGTACCACTCGGATGGCAGTCCCTGCGCGTAGAGTCCATGGCCCGCCTCATGAAGCACTCCATAGAGTGCGGTCGCGAGGTTGTGCTCATCCCATCGGGTCGTGATCCGACAATCATGCGGTCCCAGCGTCGAACAAAACGGATGTTCGGTCGTATCGAGCCTCCCCCGCCGAAAATCGAACCCGATCGACTCCGCCACGCCGCGGACGAACGGCTGCTGCAACGCCCTC
>JBJTBB010000485.1:0-6643 GCA_046091125.1 Planctomycetaceae bacterium | reverse complement strand
GGCCGGATAATCGCCCGAATCGGATCGCTCGTGGTCCCGTGGCCGCAGCCAAAAGGCCCCCTGTTTTCTTCCGGTCCGACCTTTCGGAAGGGAATGCCTTTGACACCTGTACGTTGGGGAAATACTGCGGTCGACTCCTTTCGACCGGCGCGCCGATGTTTATTGAAAGGTGCCGGGAGGCCGCACCTGGGGCGGTGGTGATAGCGGAAAGGGATTTCCATGAGTCGGACGGCTCTCAGGCTGTCGGAGGATGTGGAGCGGTCAGAGACTCCCGCCCTGGTCGGGCATTCCATCTCCAGCAGCACGTCGATCGCCATCGTCTGTGGCGTGCCCACCGGACTTGCTCCGTCCAGTCTGCAGGAATGGCTGCGGGCTGTGAACCTGTCTCATTGCAGCGTGACGTGGGCCGTTTCCTACATCGACCTCGAGACGATCGGCAGGATCTTGGGCCAGCGATTTGGTGAGCGATCGATCGCGCTCCGCCTGCCGGAAGACTGCGATGCCCTGGCCATTCATCCTTCGCGTGTGCGTCGCGTGCTCGAAAAGGCGAGGTGTGTTCTCCCCACCTTCGACTCGATCGTGATCGAATCCGATGCTGCAACGTCTTTCGAATGGAATGGTGGAATGCTCGTCGAGCAGGGAATCCGGGCAGTGTGTACGAACATGCCCTTGATCGCCGCTTCGCGGTCAAGCCGCAGGCCGCCTCCACAGGGATGGGCGTGTCGTAGCCCGGTCTGGGGACTCTGGGAGTTTCGTCTTGGAACTTCTTTTCGATCCGGTCTCATGAGTAGGCTCACGGGATTAGCCAATGGTCCACGGGTGCCGGCAGGCAGCCTGACCATCCTATCGTCGGGTGACATGGCGACCGGCAGGAAACATGGTCCGGCCTTTCCAGAGGACTCGCGCGAACGACACGCTCTACGATCGTTCGAGACGGTGATCCGCTGGGCGAACCGGATCAGCAGCCGCGGGAGGGCCTCCCCGATCGTCGCGACGTTGTCCGATCTCTCAGCAGAACTGTCGCACGGGACAACGTCCGGCGGTTACCGACGGCTGGCAGCCTGAGCACTCTCACGGCTGATCCTGTCGACCGACGCTCGATTACTTCGCCTTCGAAGCCAGTGACCAGAATAGATAGGCGAGAATTCCGCCCGAAACCGTGGCACCAATATCCATGACGGGGCTGACCCGGGCGAAGGGCAACGCCACGGCCAAGTCGGCAGCGAACAGTACGGCAATGAGTCCGCAGAGGATCACGCCTCCCACAAGAAGTGCCCTCGACACCCTCGATCACCTCCAAGCAGAACGCACGTTTTCGAGCCGGCGGGCAACGGGCGAAGACAAGTTTCCCTCGAACCGCAGGCCGGACAACCACCTCCGCCCTGAGGGAAGGGTGCCAGAGAGGGTACCATACCGTCTTGGGGATCATCTGCCAGGGGTGGTTTTTTGACATCCATGACGGTTTCAGCATCCCGAAATCCTTCCCCCCATCAGGGATTTCATCCTTGAGTCCCGATCGCTCTCTCGCAAATTCCCTAACGCTGGAAAACGACCATCGGCATACGGCCGTCTATACCGGCTCGTTCGATCCGATCACGCTCGGCCACCTGGACGTGATTGAACGGGCCACGCGGGTTTTCCCCCACGTCATCGTGGGCGTGGGTATCAATCCCGACAAGCATCCGATGTTCAGCCTCGAGGAGCGGGTCGACCTTGTCCGTGCCTCGGTGGCTCATCTTGCCTCCGTCACCGTCCAGTCCTTCGAGGGTCTCGCCGTTGGCTTTGTCCGGACGTGTGGCGCGAGCATCCTCCTGCGTGGTGTTCGCTCCCTCACCGACATGGAGTCGGAATTCACCATGTCACTGGCCAATCGAAAGCTGGATCCAGGCGTCGAAACCGTATTCCTCATGACAGATGCCCAATACTCCCACGTCTCGTCGTCTCTCCTGAAACAGATCACGCCGCTCGCCGACGACAAGGCGCTCGCCCAATTCGTCCCGGGCCCGGTTGTCGCAATCCTTCGTCGTCGATTCGAAACCCTGCCCTGAGATCCGCCAACCACGCTCGCAGGAAACCGGGAGACGACTCACTCGAGGAAGGACACATGTCCTCGCGAAGGGATTCGCCGTCGAGGCCATCCCGGTGGTGCGATCAGATCAATTGATGCTGGCCCCGGAACCATCCGCCGACTCGAAGTACTGGCGAAGATAACGGGCCCGCTCCATGTTCCGATCAGTGGCATCGAGCTCCATCCCACGGAGCTTCTGAAGATGGGCCGGCTGCGTTCGCACGAGCAACGCATTCACATCCGACAACTTCACGTCGCCGATCAGACCCAGAAGAACTCCCATGCGAACGCGCGACAGGTATTGCAACGTTTCCTCGGCGCTGATCGTTTGGGCGGTTCTCAGGATTCCGATAGCCCGACTCACCTGGTCATGAACGTTCAGCTGGCTCTCCCTGACAAGAAACTCCCTTGCTCTTCGTTCATACTCGATCAGGACCGGCACGACGTCGCCCACCTGTTCCACGAGGGCCTCCTCGGACCTCCCCAACGTGGTCTGGTTCGACACCTGATAAAAGTCCCCCATCGCCTGCGATCCCTCACCGTAAAGACCTCGTACGGCGAGCGTGATTTTGTGCAGGCTGCGGAACACCTTGTCGATTTGACGGGTGATCACCAGGGCCGGCAGATGCAGCATGACGCTCACACGGATCCCCGTGCCGACATTGGTCGGACAAGCCGTCAGAAAACCGTACCGCGGATGGTAGGCATATGGCACGACCTTCTCGATGGCCGCGTCGATGACACGAATCTGATCCCATGCTCCGCGAAGGTCGAGACCGCTGTGCATGCACTGAATGCGAAGGTGATCCTCTTCGTTGATCATCAGGCTGACCTGCTCGCGTCCGTCGATGGCAACGCCCCTGGCTCCCCTCGCTTCCGCGTGCTCGCGGCTGATCAACTGTCTCTCGACGAGGAGTTGCCTGTCGATTTCCTCGAGCCGCCCAACATCGAAGTAATCGAGCGTCCGTCCGGGATGCGCAGCCGCAATCCGCTCCCGTAAAAATCGTTCGACCTCCCCGCGATCCTGATCAGTCGCACGGCTCACGAACGGATAGTGCGCGACATTTCTGGCGAGCCTCACTCGGCTGCTCATCACGATGTCCGACTCTGGCCCCGTGCCGCGGAGCCATTCCCCGATCGTGTGGGAAAGCGAGTCGAGCTTCCTGATCTCAGGCAGACTGGATTCGTTCATGGTGATATTGGTGGTGGCGGAGGCTGGCTGCAGGACGGGCGAGGAGTCGGCTGGTCGACGGGTGCAGCGGAAGGTGGAGGCGGCTCCTTCGCCTGTTCCTGCACGCCATCCACCGGCAACTCAACGACTGCACCACCGATCAAGTCGTCGATGGAGCGGATCGCATCGCGAAGCTCCTTCGCCTTTTCGTAGTCCTCCGTCGAGATGGCTTCCTGTATCTGCCGACGCATCCCAATCGCCAGCGAAAGCGAATCGGTGCCGGTAGGATGTGTTGCCGACTTGCAGCCGACATGCTCTGTGGCCCCATGGATATTCGCGATCAGTGGCTCGAGCTCCTTCTCGAACTGGACGTAATCATGAGGACACCCGAGACGTCCCTGATTGCGGAACTCGAAAAATGTGATTCCACACATGTCGCAAGCTTTTCTATCCAGTGTTTCCAGATCATCGGCAGTCTTGCCGATCGCAGTGGGCCCGATCGCACCACCGCCGGTGGTCGACTCGCCCGGCGCCCCCGTCGCCTGCGCCGCCCCCTGCGTGAGATACGCCCGGGCATGATCCTCGCAAAGATGAAGTTCCCGCACCGATCCAGCCTCGAGTTCCGTTATGTGGAAAACGGCGGACTTCGCGCATTGCTGGCACTTCATGAGAAATCTCCGAGCGACCGCCCAATCATACCGCTTGACGCTTTCTCCGGCTCCCGGAAAGCCAGTCACCCGTTGTTGAACCGGTGATTGTCGGGCTAGGCTTCGTCTGCCGTCCTGCCTATTCCTGCCGTTCCATCCGGGCACCATGCCGCACCACCCGCACCCCGATCGATTCGCATCTCTGGCCGAAGGTCATCGATTTGTTCCCGTTTGGAGAAGGCTCCTGGCCGACGGGCTCACGCCTCTGTCCGCTTTCGGTCGCCTCGACGGTGGCAGTTGTGGATGCCTTTTCGAGAGCGTGGTCGGGGGTGAACGGGTCGGTCGATATAGCTTTCTCGCCGCAGAACCGTTCCTGCAGATCGATGCCAAGGGTCGCCGGACCAAGGTCCGCACGATGGCCGTCGATTGTACGGGCGACATCGACAAAGCCTCGCGCAGAAGCGGCAGCCTGTCGTCACTGCCTCCCGCGGTCCACGAAGAGGTGTTCGAGTGCGACGATCCACTCGCAGAGCTCGAGCGAAGGATGGCGGACTACCGACCCGCCCGCGTCCCGGAGCTTCCGCCATTCACCAGCGGTGCGGTGGGGTTCGCCGCCTACGACGCCGTCCGATACGCAGAGGATTTGCCAAATCCGCCGCCCGACGACCTCGACGTGCCGGACGTCAGTTTCGCCCTCTACGATCGGATGGTGGTATTCGATCATGTGACCAAGACGCTCGATGTGGTCGTCCTCGCACGCATCGACGATCGGTCGCCAGACGGTCTTCTCAGGGCGCGTCAGGCGGCCTGCCGCCGCGTCGATGCGACGGTCAGCCGCCTGTCGACCGTAGGAGATTGGCCAGCGCCGGAGGACATCGACGTCACCGAGGCGATGGCCGATTTTTCCAACTCCACGATGACGCGAGAGGGTTATCTCGACGCTGTCGAACGGGGAATCGAATACATCCGTGCCGGAGACGTGTTTCAGGTCGTTCTCAGCCAGCGGTTCGAAACGCCCTTTTCACACGATCCGCTCGAACTGTATCGAACACTACGCGTCGTCAATCCCAGTCCGTTCATGTTTTATTTGCGGACTCCCGACGTGACGCTCGTCGGGAGTTCACCGGAAATCATGGTGAGGGTCGTCGATGGTCGTGTCACGGTTCGGCCCTTGGCCGGCACGCGACCGCGGGGCCGGACGTCCGAAGAAGATAGGAAACTGGCGGATGGGCTGCTCGCCGATCCCAAGGAACGGGCGGAGCATGTGATGCTGATAGACCTCGGCCGCAACGACGTTGGGCGGGTGGCGGCCATCGGCTCGGTGTCGCTTTCCGATGTGATGTGCATCGAGCGATACAGCCATGTCATGCACCTCACCAGCAATGTGACCGGCTCACTCGCCAAGGAAAAGTCCGCTTTCGACGCGCTACGAGCCTGCCTCCCTGCCGGCACCGTCTCCGGTGCCCCGAAGATCCGGGCGATGGAGATCATCGACGAACTGGAGCCACGACGGCGCGGTCCATATGCGGGCGCGGTCGGCTACGTCGACTTCGGTGTCGCAATGGACACCTGCATCGCTCTCCGCACGATCGTCGTCAAAGAGGGCAGGGCCTTCATCCAGGCTGGTGCGGGCGTCGTCGCCGAAAGCGTTGCAGAGCGGGAGTACGAGGAAACCCGCAACAAGGCTCGAGGTCTGCTGATCGCCATCGACCTGACCCGTAGGCGGCTGGCCGTGCGACCGGTATCCGACCGGAATCCAAGTGTCCATGATTAGGCTTCGACAAGCCATTCCCGGGCATGGATGGCCGGGATTGAACACACATGCCTTCGGGCCCTTCGATCTCGATGTCAACGCCGGCACGGCTATGGCCGTCATCGGCCCCAACGGGTCGGGAAAGTCCCTTCTCCTTGCCCTCGTCGCAGGTGTGCTACGAGTGTCGTCGGGTTCGGTTGAGGTCGTCGGCAAAGTCGGTTATGCCCCTTCAGCGCTCGTCGAGAGCCCGGCCGTCCGCTGTGACGAGTTGCTCGACTTCATCGCCATCGAGGCGGGCCTTCGGGGACGAGACCGACGGCAGGCCGTCGACAGGGCCCTTTCCATGGCAGGCACCGGGGATCGGCCCGACGGTCGGGTTGACCGCCTGCCCGACGGCAAACGGAAGAGACTGTTGATCGCGTCGGCACTTCTTTGCGATCCCGATGTCCTGCTGCTTGATGATCCGATGCAATCACTCGACCCAGCCGGTCGGAGTGAGGTGGAAAGGCTCGTGGCCGACACGATCCTGGCAGGCAAATGCGTGCTCGCGGCGATCAACGACGCGAGCATCGGTAGCTGCTGGACCGAAATCGCGATCATGCGTTCAGGGCAGATCCATCGAACCCTTTCGATGACTGGCCCCTGGCTGGAATCGACTCGACCACGAGGAGAGGATCTCCTCGGCACTTGACCGCAAGGGGACGAGGGTCCCACGCCGTTCATTCTGCTCCTCGATGTGATGCGTTACCCGAGCGCAGCCCGCTCGCTTTCACATCAACCGGCCGTGGTCCACGCCCTGCGCACTTCTCCGAGCCCCTCGACGCACACGTCGAACTCATGAAAAAGTTTCTCGAATAGTTCCCGTGTCGCTCCACCCCGAGGGCGTCGGGTACTCGCGTACAAGTAGGCGCTCTTGCCGACGCGACGGCATGCCGCGAGCGAAAACTGCCCGCCACGTCCTCTCGCGCGCACCGCTTCGGGATAGAGCCCGATCCAAAACAAAG